>CAIRHQ010000117.1 GCA_903878475.1 uncultured Bacteroidota bacterium
AACTATACACTATGAACATGTATTTCCCTTAATGCGCCAGCAACCAATTCTCTCCAACCCCAATCTCTGCATCAGTAGGAACCCCATTGGGTAAAGCAAGCGCCGATTGCATGCAATTCAATATGATTGGTTTGATCTGTTCCACTTCATCTTTATGTGCATCAAATACCAATTCATCATGTACCTGCAACAACATCTTTGAGCGAAGTTTTAATCGCATGAATTCTTCCTGTATTTTGATCATGGCCAGCTTGATCATATCGGCTGCCGAACCCTGTATCGGAGAATTGATGGCATTGCGCTCGGCAAAACCGCGCACGGTAAAATTGGCCGATTGAATATCCTTTAACCAGCGCTTGCGACCCATCAGTGTTTCAACATAACCGTTCTCCTTCGCAAAATTGATGGTATCGTCCATATATTTCTGGATATTCGGGAACTGCTTCTTATAATTATCAATGATCTCTTTTGCCTCGGCCCTCGGTATACCCAGGTTCTCTGCCAATCCGAATGCCCCCTGTCCATAAATGATCCCGAAATTCACACTCTTTGCTTTATACCGCATTTCTTTGGTTACCGCCGACTCTTCTACATTGAACACTTTTGCCGCTGTAGCTGTATGGATATCTTTCCCTGTACGAAAAGCCTCACACATATTCACATCGCCGCTAATGGCCGCCACGATCCTCAATTCGATCTGCGAGTAATCGGCTGAAACCAGCAAATGATCGGCATCACGGGCAATAAAAGCTTTTCGGATCTCTCTTCCTCTTTCGGTACGTACCGGAATATTCTGCAGGTTGGGATTATTGCTGCTCAACCTACCGGTTACGGCTACTGCCTGCGCATAACTGGTATGCACGCGTCCGGTTTTTTTATTGATCATCAGGGGTAGGGCATCCACATAGGTCGACTTCAACTTCGTGTATTCCCTGAACGAAAGAATATCATCCACGATCTTATTCTGTGCCGCCAGTTTCAGCAACACATCCTCACCCGTGGCATACTGACCGGTCTTGGTCTTCTTTGCTTTAGGATCGATCTTCATTTTATCAAACAACACTTCGCCCAGTTGTTTCGGACTGGCGAGGTTAAATCTAACCCCCGCCTGACTGTACACACTTTCTTCTGCCAGCTTTGCTTCGCGCTCCAGTTCCTTGCTGTATTCATTCAAAAAATCCTGATCGATCCTGATGCCCTCAAATTCCATCGCCGTCAAAACTTTCACCAGCGGATTCTCCACTTCATAAAAAACCTTTTCCACTTCTTTTTTCTTCAGCAGGGGCACAAAGGAATGTTTCAACTGCAGGGTGATGTCGGCATCTTCTGCTGCATAGTCTTTGATCTTGTCAAATTCCACCTGTCGCATATTGCCCTGACCTTTTCCTTTTTTTCCGATCAACTCTTCAATATGCACCGGTTCATATCCCAGGTATTTGATGCTGAGGTCATCCATGCCCCGCTTGCCTTCCGGCTCAATAACATAATGGGCCAGCATGGTATCGAAAATATTTCCCTTCAGTTCATATCCATACCATTTCAGGATCAACATATCATACTTGAGGTTTTGTCCGACCCATGTTTTAGAAACATCGTTGAACAACGACTCAAATAATTTCAATCGTTTATGCGTTTCCGTTTGGTCGGCCGAACAGGGCACATAATATCCTTCTCCGGGTTTAACCGAAAAACTTAATCCTACCAACTCGGCAGTATTGGCATCAATACCGGTGGTTTCAGTATCAAAACAGATCTCGGTCGATTGTGCGAGTACCGACAATAACTTTTCAATATCTTCAGTGGTATCGGCCAGCATATAGTTGTGCGGACTGTTGTTGATATTCTTATCCGCTGTAGCATGTATGGTTGGTGATTCTTCTTCGTATGTGTTGGCCGACCTAGCCCCCGCAGGCTGTTCAATGATATTTCCAAAAAGGTCCATCTGCATATTTTCGGATTGACCCTTTGATGTCGACTTTTGAGCATTGCCGGTTGGAGCAGCAATTTCAATCTCTTCTCCCAGTATTCTTTTTCCAAGCGTTCTAAATTCCAGTTCGGCAAACACTTCTTTCAAAGCTTCCTTATTGATCTCTTTGATGCGGAAATTCTCTTCATGAAATTCGGTGGGTACATTGATGATGATGGTGGCCAGTTTTTTACTCAGCAGGGCCATTTCTTTTCCGGCCCTCACTTTTTCGCCAATTGCACCCTTTATATTTTCGGCATTGGCCAGTACATTTTCAAGGGTGCCATATTCGGCAAGCAGTTTTGCTGCAGTTTTTTCACCCACGCCTTTTATGCCCGGAATATTATCAACCGCATCGCCCATCAATCCGAGTATATCGATCACCTGGTCTACATTATTGATGCCCCATTTTTCGCATACTTCTGCCGGGCCCAGTATTTCAAAATTACCTCCTTGGTAGGGTGGTTTATAGATCTTAATATTCTCAGAAACCAGCTGTCCATAATCCTTATCGGGTGTAACCATAAACACTTCGTAACCTGCTTTTTCGGCTTGTTTGGCCAGGGCGCCAATAACATCATCGGCTTCATAGCCATCGATAGCGATCACGGGGATATTGAATCCTTCAATGATCTTTTTGATATCGGGTACTGCGGATAAAATATCTTCCGGTGTTTCTTGTCGGTTGGCTTTATAATCGGCGAAATCGGTATGTCTTTCGGTGGGTGCGTGGGTATCAAAGCAAACCGCCATATGGGTGGGCTGCTGATTTTTGATGAGTTCAATAAGTGTATTGGTAAAGCCAAACTGGGCATTGGTGTTTCTTCCTTTGCTGGTGATGCGCGGGTTGCGGATCAGGGCATAATAAGCACGGAATACAAGGGCAAATGCATCTAACAGGAATAATTTTTTTTGCATGCCCTAAAAGTAAAACAAATCTGCCCGCTAATCAATTTTGAAAAACAGAAGGCTCCCTTAGAAAGGGGAGCCTTCAATCATATAAACTCAACTAAAACTAACTGCTATTACCTTGTTGCAATATTTAATCTGTCTGAATTGGCAGCAGGGCTGCCGGTAAATGCTACCTTATTATTTGAGATTTCAGAGATAAGCCAATAATTATTCAATTTCTTCAGGTTCTTGTCCGCTTGTCCAACGTCGATCCTGATCCGGTTTGATTCATTCCCTTCCGACCAATTGCCCTTGATATCCACCCCGTCTTTACTCACTACCAAATCGCCTGAATTCTTAAAATTCAACGTATATCCTTCCAGTTCCTGGGTTTGATCCTGACGGTCAACCGTATACAGGTTTACTTTCCAGGGCGCCCGGGTGATCACGGCTGTTGCTGACTTTACAGTGGTAAAATTTTGGATGCTGGTACATGCGGCAAAATATACGATGACCGTACATTTAAGCACAAATAGAAGCATGGGCTTTTTCATTACTGATATAGGATTTTGGGTCTTACTTATATAACAAAAAATATTGCTTTTTATTGTGCCCGAACTGCAGAAAATTAAAATCGGGTTTCCAGGTAAAGGGGTAACATGGCTCGCCAGGTAGGCCAATCGTGTTTCCACTCCTCGCCCCATACGTCCAGCTCGTAATTGATGCCTTTGTTATACAGTACGCTGGCAAAGGCTTTTGAGCCATTCGGGTCTTCATAGGCCCCGCTTCCGGTAAGGATATGGATATGGTTGCTTTTCCGGATCTGCTCCAAGATGCCATGGTCGGCCAGATTGGGCATATAATGCATCGGCGAATTAAAATAAACCTGTTCATCGAAATAGCCCTTGGTATATTCAGTTAGATCATACACCCCGCTCATGGCGATCACCCCATTGATCAGGTCGGGCCGCTTTAAGAAAAGATTCATGCTGTGCAAGGCACCAAAAGAAGCACCACAGAGAATAATGGGTGTTTCGGCAGAAGTGCTGTTGCGGATAAAAGGGATCACTTCATTGAACACATATTCATTGAACTGATTCTGACGAATGGCCTTATGGGCTCCCTCCATCTCATTATTAAGCCAACTTTCGTTGTTGATGCTGTTGATCGAAAAGACCTTCATTTTACCCGAATCAATGAACGGCGCTAATGATTCCATCATCTGAAATCTTTCATACTCCAGATAATCGGCAGCGGCGGTGGGTACAAATAATAAGGCAAAGCCATAATCGCCATAGCTGGCAATGGGCATTTCTTTTTGCAGGGCAGGACTAAACCAGCCGGATAATTCACGCTTCATGGATGAGGAATGATTTTGGGTAAAGATATGAAACTGTTTGAGATCGTTTGCAGTGGGCAGTTAGCAGTTAGCAGTGGGCAGTTGGCAATATATTCAGCTTGATGATCTTGACCACAAACGAGCACTCAGCCAACTGCTAACTGCCCACTGCCAACTTATATTCGTCGCTGCATGAATTAGGAACCAGGTTCAATTAACCCTTTCTAATAGTTCATAAAGTCTCTTAGCTTGGGATGCGTAACCAGTTTTATCACAATGAAGAGCATGGCTACGATTTTTAAAACCGTTGAAAATAAAAATACCTGATCGGCATTCGCCTGATGAGTAAGTTTCATCCAGGCTCCTGCAAAATCCATACAAATTCCTAGGACGAGAATGATGATACCGTATTTTAATTTCATGATGAATCTATTTTAGTATTGCAACTGATTAAGCGGTTGGCAGTTTGCAGTTGGCAGTTGGCAATACATTCAGATTGATAATCACAATCCCGAACGAAAACTAAGCAAACTGCCCACTGCAAACTGCAAACTGCCTACTCATTCCAGCACCCCTTCCTTGATCTCCGTCCACAACTCACGGTAGCAATTGGAAGCGTAGCTGCTATTCGCAAATTCCATGATGGGTGATTTGTGCACGCCCATTTTTTCAACATCACTGAGGTAGGGAATATAATTTTGGAAGAACCGTTTGTCTTTATACAGTTCATCCATGATCTCATTGTGCATATTCTTGCGCAGATCGGTCATGCTGAAAAAGCACATCAGCTTGTGCAGGTTCAGGTCCTTCTCCTTGAAATAATCTTTCACCATATGGTAAGTGCGGATCGACAAAGTAGTTGGGATCACCGGCATGAGCACGATATCGGCAGCATTAAAAATATTTTCACTGAGGGCACTGAATCCCGGAGGGCAGTCAATGAACACAAAATCATATTCCTTATCCAGTTGTTTCAAAACTGATTTCAGCCGGTTCTTATTTTGTTTCATTTCATCCAGCATAATATCAAAGCTTTTGCTTGAGTTATCTGCCGGGATCACATCCAGTAATTCAAAATCGGTAGACAGTATCCCATTCTCCAGATCGGCATCCTTGGTAACGAGTTTTTTGATGCCCGGATGTACTTTAGGCTTCGCCTTATAATAAAATGAAGAGGAGCCCTGTGGGTCAATATCCCATAAAAGGGTTTTAAATCCATCGGCGGCAGCCAGGTAGGCCAGGTTAACACAACTGGCGGTTTTACCAACACCGCCTTTCAGATTGTAGAGCGCAAGGGTTGTCATGTTGAGCTTGTTTTTATTAATAAAGGACAAGTAAGTTAGCCAATTATTTTTTCATGACCGCCAACTCTTTCTGCAGCCTGAACATTTCATCGCGGAGCCTTGCAGCCTCCATAAAATCAAGGGCTTTGGAGGCTTTATCCATTTGTTTTTTGGTCTTTTGAATGATCTTTTCCAGCTGGGGAATGGTGGAATATTGCTCCTGTTCATCGGCGGCCAGGGTTACCAGATCCTGGTCGGGAGCAATGGAATAGGGATTGGCCGGATCATATCCTTTTACATCCAGTACCGAACCCTGGGCCATGATCTGCTGCGTACTTTTGATGATGGTGGTAGGGGTAATATGGTGTTCAATATTATAGGCTGTTTGTTTTTCGCGGCGACGCAGTGTTTCATCAATGGTCTTTTGCATACTGGCCGTCATCTTATCGGCATAAAAGATCACGAGCCCGTTTACATTACGGGCAGCCCTACCCGCTGTTTGGGTCAAACTTTTTTCATTGCGCAAAAAACCTTCCTTATCGGCATCTAAAATAGCGACAAGCGACACTTCCGGAAGATCGAGTCCCTCGCGCAAGAGGTTAACCCCCACCAGCACATCTATTACGCCTAAACGCAGTTCGCGTAATATCTCCACCCGTTCCAGGGCATCTACTTCGCTGTGGATATATTTGCTTTTAATGTTGATGCGTTGCAGGTATTTATCCATTTCCTCTGCCATCCGTTTGGTGAGCGTGGTTACCAGTACCCGGTCGCCCAGCTTTACCCGCTTGTCTATTTCATCCAAAAGGTCATCGATCTGATTTACCGAAGGCCGCACTTCAATCGGGGGATCCAGTAATCCGGTAGGCCTTACCACTTGTTCCACCACCACACCTCCACATTTTTCCAATTCATAATTGCCCGGTGTGGCCGACACAAAAACGGTTTGGTTAAGCATGGATTCAAACTCGTGGAAATTAAGCGGACGATTATCGAGTGCTGAGGGTAATCTAAATCCATAATCTACCAATACCAGTTTACGGCTCCTATCGCCACCATACATGCCGCTTACCTGGGGAATGGTTTGGTGACTTTCATCAATGATGCACAGAAAATCTTTGGGAAAATAATCGAGTAAACAGAAAGGCCTTGTGCCCGCATTTCTACGATCGAAAAATCTTGAATAGTTCTCTATCCCGCTGCAGTAGCCCAGTTCACGGATCATTTCCAGATCATAATTCACGCGCTCATTGATGCGCTGTGCTTCAATATATTTCCCGGAATTCTTAAAATACAATTCTTGTGCGGAGGCTTCATCCTGTATCTCGTGCACCACCTGCAATAACATATCCTTGGGAGCCACATATAAATTTGCCGGGAAGATGGCTGCATGATCAACTGTACTGATGCGTTTTCCTGAACTGAGTTCCAGGGTTTCAATGCTTTCGATCTCATCTCCAAAAAAGCTGATGCGATAACCAAAATCTACATAGGGCAGGTTTATATCAATGGTATCTCCTTTTACTCTGAAGGTACCGCGGGTAAAATCACCCTCACTTCGATTGTATAAAGAATTCACAAGTGCATGCAGAAATCCTTGTCGCGAAATGGTTTGTCCGGCTTGGATACGGATGATCCCGTTCTCATAATCTGTTGGATTGCCCATGCCATAAATACAACTCACACTGGCCACAATGATGATGTCGCGACGCCCACTCAGCAATTGTGCCGTGGCTTGTAACCGAAGCTTGTCAAGCTCTTCATTGATGGCCAGGTCTTTTTCAATATAGGTATTACTCACCGGCATATAGGCCTCGGGCTGATAATAATCGTAGTAAGAAACAAAATAGCCCACGGCATTATCCGGGAAGAATTGTTTGAACTCACCATAGAGTTGGGCCACCAAGGTCTTATTATGCGTGAGTACCAATGTTGGCTGTTGAACGTTCTGTATCACGTTGGCCATGGTGAAGGTCTTGCCACTACCGGTTACGCCTAACAGCGTTTGATATTTTTCTCCATTCAGTATTCCTTCGGTGAGGTCACGAATGGCATCCGGCTGATCACCGGCGGGGGAATATGGCGCATATAACTGAAAAGACATGGAGTAAACACTGCTTACGGCAGGGAGGTAAATTTACCAAGATTTATCGGATAAGCGGAAGCGGGGTAATTACTGCTTTGGTTTAAAAAATTGTTCATCTACTCAGGCCGCATTATATATAAACCAACTCATTTATGCTGAAGCAGTATTTGAATTATAACTATGAAACTCCATTAAATTTCAAGCTAAATGCTGGTAACAAGAATGTGAAAATGAATGTTTATTGATATTATACCAAGTTTGCAAGGCGTAAACCAAGCCATACTGTGAAAACTTATCCAAATCCTCACAGCCATAGCTCCTCATATTAATTTTTATATAACCTTGCTGTACGGCCGATTTAGCGTACCTTTGCGCCTCGAAAAATGAAGTGAAGCATTAGATAGACAGTAATATCAAAATATATAACCAATTATATATCAAACTGTTTCACTTTTCAACAACTTTACAATGAATATAAGAAACATCGCCATTATTGCTCACGTTGATCATGGCAAAACAACACTGGTAGACAAGATCCTGCACAGTACCAATATCTTCCGGGATAACCAGGAGACCGGAGAGTTGATCATGGATAGTAACGACCTTGAAAGAGAAAGGGGTATCACCATTTTCAGTAAGAATGTATCAGTAACGTATAAGGATATTAAAATTAATGTGATCGATACTCCAGGCCATAGTGATTTTGGCGGTGAGGTGGAAAGGGTATTGAAAATGGCCGATGGCGTATTGCTGTTGGTAGATGCTTTTGAAGGTCCCATGCCACAAACCCGTTTTGTGTTACAGAAAGCATTGAAACTTGGATTACACCCGATCGTGGTAATTAATAAGGTGGATAAAGCGAATTGCCGCCCTGATGAAGTACATGATGCGGTATTTGAATTATTCTTCAACCTGGATGCCACGGAAGAACAACTTGATTTCCCTACCATTTACGGAAGTAGCAAACAGGGCTGGATGAATACCAGTCTGACAGAAACAGATAATATCTTCCCCTTACTGGATGCCATACTCGAACATGTTCCCGAACCTAAAGTGAATGAGGGAACTACCCAAATGCAGATCACTTCGCTAGACTATTCTTCTTTTTTAGGAAGGATCGCTGTAGGTAAAGTAGCTCGCGGAACGGTAAGAGAAGGACAACCCATTGCACTGGTTCAAGCCGATGGCGGGATCAAAAAATTAAGGGTTAAAGAACTTTATACCTTCGAAGCATTAGGCAAGAAGAAAGCCACCACAGTAAGTGCGGGTGATATATGTGCATTGGTAGGATTGGATGAATTCAATATCGGTGATACGGTATGTGATGTGGAATTTCCGGAAGCATTACCGCTGATCAGTGTAGATGAACCTACTATGAGCATGTTGTTCAGTATCAACAATTCGCCATTCTTTGGTAAGGACGGAAAATTTGTAACCTCTCGTCACCTGCGCGACAGGCTGATGAAAGAAACAGAAAAGAATCTGGCCTTGAAAGTAGAAGATACAGATGGTGCTGATAGTTTCCAGGTATTCGGAAGGGGTATCCTTCACCTGGGTATCCTGATCGAGACCATGCGTCGTGAAGGATATGAACTGACGGTAGGACAACCAACGGTGATCGTGAAAGAAATTGACGGAAAGAAATGTGAGCCTTTTGAAAATCTGGTTGTAGATGTTCCGCAGGAATTCTCTGGAAAAGTGATCGACCTGGTAACCCAGCGTAAAGGCGAAATGCTGATCATGGAAAGCAAGGGTGAAATGCAACATCTTGAATTCGATATTCCTTCTCGTGGTTTGATCGGATTGCGTAGCAATATGCTTACCAACACTGCCGGAGAAGCTGTAATGGCCCATCGCTTTACTGAATACAGGCCATGGAAAGGACCTATCCCCGGAAGGAATAACGGAGTATTGTTATCGAAGAACACAGAAAAAACAACCGGTTACTCAATTGATAAATTACAGGATCGTGGTACTTTCTTTGTAGATCCAGGAGAAGAGGTTTATGCAGGTCAGGTGATCGCTGAGCATATCAAGCCAGGAGATCTGATCGTAAATGCTACTGAACCTAAGAAACTTACCAACCACCGGGCCAGCGGAAGTGATGATGCCAGTCGCATTGCACCCAAGACCCTGATGACCCTGGAAGAGTGTATGGAATATATCCAACAGGATGAGTGTATTGAAGTAACGCCAAAGAATATACGCATGCGCAAAGTGATATTGAATGAAGATGACAGGAAGCGCGTACAGAAATCGATGGCCACAGAGGCACTCTGATAAAATAGTTGATCCCCGATGTTGAATCGGGGATTTTTTTTGTCTGGGGACATCGTTGGAGGTTGGTCCCGATAGCTATCGGGAGGAGGTTCTTTTTAATCAAAGACCCCTCCTAAACACCTAAACCCCTAAACTTCTCAACCCCTAACCAGTTCCCATTTCTATTAATCTTACTTTCGTAAAAAAATCCCCATGCCAACAACAGCATGCAAAGTCTGCGGTAATCAACAAGGCAATAGCCTGTACGAAATAAAGGAAATGCAACTCGGTTTTCGGGAATCATTTTCTTATATGGAATGCCGGGGTTGTGGTTGTATGCAATTGATGAATATCCCTGCTGATCTCGGAAAGTATTATCCCAATGAAGGTTATTACTCCTTTAATCTATCACTCGATGTGCGCAAAAAAGCAGACCTGCTGCGCAAGCTAAAAGCCGGCTACCTGATCTATGGAAAAAACAAGATCGCAGGTAAGCTGTTATCGATCGGATACAAAGCTCCTGATTATTATTCCTGGATAAAAAATGCAGGAGTTCAATACCCTGATTCCATTTTAGATGTGGGCACGGGCAACGGAAGTCTTTTACTGAGTCTGTTTAAAATAGGATTTACAAACCTGCATGGCATTGATCCTTTTATCGACCATAGCCAGCAATATGGCAATATCAGCATCTATAAACAATCGGTATTTGAAACCCATGGGTCATACGATTTCATCATGCTGCACCATGCATTTGAACATATGGACGAACCCCTTGCCGTATTGAAGAAACTACACCGCTTGTTGAATAAAGGAAAATACCTGTTGATCCGCACACCGGTAATGGGCATGTACAGCTGGAAAAAATACGGAGTACACTGGATGGACCTGGATGCGCCCCGTCATATCATCATTCATTCGTTGAACAGCATGCAATTGCTGGCCAAGGAAGCAGGATTTGAGATGCATAAAATTGTGTACGACGGAAACTATATGAGCCTGATCGGCAGTGACCAATACGCCAAGGATATTGCAATGAATGCACCATCCTCTTATATGGTGAATAAAGCTGCTTCAGCTTACAGCAAAAAAGATATCGAAGCATTCAAGGCCATCAATGATGAAAACAATGCATTACAGCAAGCCGACCAGGCTGCTTTTTATCTTTACAAACCCTAATGAATTTTTTTATAACAACGGTTCATGAACCATTCCGACCAGGGGGTTTGCTTGAGCAGTATATTCGGGATGTTTTGTTGATACTGAATAATGGCTTCAGTTTTATCGGGTAACGCACCAGCATATCCCAAGGCTCGGATATCGGCTACATTTTTTATCTTAAATCGTTTCAACATATTCCATACTAAATGAAACACATAAATTTCTTGTAACAACAGGTTTGACGGGTACTTGGTCAGCAACAAAAAATACTCCGGGATTTCTACCCATTTATTCTTATAATATTTTTTCGATTCCTGTTGATTTCCTTTCCCAATATTTACCAGCAATTCCGGAATATAATGGTAACCTTTATGGGCAGTGAGGTAACGCATATAATAGTCGATATCGAGCACCCAGTTAAAAGCTGCGTCATATTGTATCGTAGCATCTTTCCGGCACATCAACACACTGGGATGGCCAATTATATTCAGAAAAAAAAGACTGAATACCGACTCATCCAACATTTTCTTTCTGGAATCATCCAGTCGTTCCGCAACACTATTGCCTGTTTCCAGATTAACCTGATTGCTTCCGCAGAATATAAAATCTTTCCCCGATTGCAGCGCAGCATGCACAAATAATTGCAGCGCATCGGGTGTTGCAAACCAGTCATCATCATGCATGAGTTTGATCCATTCGCCACTGGCCCTGCTGATCACTTTGTTACAATTTTCGGTGGCGGTTAAAGCCGGTTCATTTTTTTGATAAGAAATAGCCAGGCGATCAAGATAGGTTTTCACCAGATCGCCTACCTCTGCATCAGGACTATTGTCATTGATGAGGACTTCATAATGCAAGTACTGTTGCATCAGGATCGAATCCAGCAGTTTTTTCAAAAGATCTGCTCTTTTGTAAGTAGGGATGCATATAGAGATTAATGGGCCTTGCATATGGAGCAATTTATCAATAGTTTTAATACGCAGGGCTTATTATTATTTATTAATTCCAAATAAATTGAAATAAGCGGCTGAAAATTGCCGGTTGAAAACAATTCAGGATATTGCACAAAATTAACCAACAATATTACACATTGCCCATTTCTCATGATATCGCAAATTACCTCAACCATTTTTTCGACAAGATACTGGTAGTATCTGTTCCGCGTTTTACCGAGCGCCACGCAGCAATTGATGCTCAATTGAAAGGATTGCATTACGAATTTTTCTGGGGAGCCGATAAATTGAAACTGGATGAGCAATTTATCTATGATCATTATGATGATGACAAAGCGAAAAAATTACAACGGCAGGGTAAGGGACTGAATAGCGGAGAAGTTGCCTGTTCCCTCTCGCACCGCATGCTATATGCAACGGTATTAGAACAGGGCTGGAAAAAAGTGTTGGTACTGGAAGATGATGCCATCCCCTTGCTGTTGAATTTACCTTTATTACCAGAAGCATTGAATGCATTACCTGAAAACTGGGAACTTGTTTATCTGGGATATCAGAAACATGAGAATGTTACCACCGGATTGCGAATAAAACAGTTTTTTTATTCAATCCTCAGCAGGCTTGGACTGATGAAATGGAGTCCGGTAATGATATCGAATCTATTACCCATACCCTATAGCAAGCATTTGAAAAAAGCGGGATTTCATGATTGCACCCATGCCTATGCCATCAGCCAAACTGCGGCACAAAAATTATTGCAGGCGCAAACGCCTGTAATTTACCGGGCAGATGATCTGTTATCGGCCAGTGTATTAAAAGGGAACTTAGAAGCCTTTGTAACCGAACCAAAATTCTTTGATCAGGCGCAGGCTTTGCCATCAGAGATCAGGTAGTGATCAGTAATCCTACATTTCTTTGATCTTATCATTCAGCTGACTGGCATATTTAGAATTCAATTCCTTTAGCTCATCATATTTTTGCTGAGCACTGCTTTTCCTGTTCATCTTTACATAACAAAGTCCGGCATAATATAGGCTTAACTCTGTTTTATCAATGGCCAACGCTTTATTGAACAGGCCTAATGCATCTTCATAATTGGACAGTGCATAATCGCAGTAGCCTAATTCAGTAATAGCATTTACATATTTAGGGTCCTGAGCAAGCGCTTTTTTCAGATAAGGAACTGCATCATTGTATTTATTCTTATCGTTATAGCACCATCCTAAACAATAATTTATTTTTTTACTATCGGGCTCCAATTTTAATCCTTTGAAATAATAGTCCATCGCCTCATCTACCTGATTCTTATCATTTCTATAGATCTCGCCCACCTTATAATAGAAATCGCTGCTGGTGATATTGCTTTCCTGGCGCTCATATATCTTGTAATTATCCAGTGCTTTTTCATACTCTTTTTCATCATAATAAAGATTACCGAGGTATTTATAGGCCAGGTTAGAAGTTTCGTCAAGAGAGATACAGGTTTTGTAATCGTCAATGGCCTGTTGTATATCATCTGTTTGCTGATGAGCATATCCCAGTTCCAGATAAACTTTTGATGCTTCGGGCCAAAGTTGTTTCGCTTTTTTCAAATAGGTAAGGGCATCTTCATATTTATCAAGTTCATTACAGCACCAGCCTGCCTGGTAGATGGCTTCCTTATATGAAGGGTCTTTGGCGATAGCTCTTTTAAAGGCAGCCAGGGCTTCCGGATATTTTTTCGTCTCTTTGAATTTTATCCCTTCATTGTAAGCGCCAATTGCGGTAGTGGCTGTTTGGGCAAGGGCGGTGCTGATGATCAGTAAACTTACAAAAGCACAAAGCATATTCTTTATCATAGCGGTAAATTTTACACAAAATAATCTGCATTCATGAATAATACAAATTAAGGCGAAGGATATTTTATGAATGATCGATCATAAAATAACGGGGGTATAAAATAGGCAGGATCAATGCTTGGGTTTTCCCTCTAATCTTCTGCTTAATCCCTCGGCCATGGTTGACTTATTTTTTTTCAACTCCTCCAGCATCCTGAGGGCTCCCTCCCGATCGTTGAGTTCGAGGTAACAAAGTCCGGAATAATACAGGGGCAATTCATTCACCGAAACGGCCAGGTTCTTTTGAAATTGCTCAATGGCTTCTTTGTATTTTTTTGAGGCATGATAGGCGTGCCCCAGTTCATTATACCCCGGAACATAATTATTGTCTATTTCCAGTGCTTTTACAGCATACACGATGGCGCTATCGTATTCCTTTTTTGCGTTCAGGCACCAGGCAATACTGTAATAGGTTTCTTTATTCCTGCTATCATACTGCAACGCTTTTAAATAATTGGCTACGGCAAGATTATATTCCGGAATAGCATCCCGGTAGATATTTCCCAAGCCAAGATAAGCACCCAAAGAATTCGGATTGATCTCCAGTGCTTTTTTATTGAGTATAATGGCAGTATCAAATTTGCCAGATTTTGCAAATACAGATGCTAGATCTACATATGCGCTATCATAATTTTTATTGAGTGCAATGGCTTTTTTAAACATGATGATGGCATCCGAAGCCATACCCTTGTTCTTTAGGGCCACACCCTTATGATAATAATCACGGGCATTCTTAGAAACCTGGGCAAAGCTGCTGCCCAAGATCATAAAACCCATAAACAGGCATAATATCTGCTTTAACATGTATCGGTAAATTTTATGCAAAATAAATTTTTCTTCTAATCCTCCCTACACCCATTTCGTTTAAATTTAGTTAAAGCCATCCCCGAATAGGCATTCCGGCTTAACTTTGCGGCAATCATGCAACAATTCCTCCGCATATTTATACTAATTGTTACGGCTTTAGGCTCAGTACTGATGGCCGGAGCCCAGTGTTCGGTTTGTACCAAAACAGCCATGCAACTGGGCGAAAAGCCTGCCCAGGGACTAAATCAGGGCATATTATACCTCATGTTCATCCCTTTTCTGATCATCGGTTATATTGCTTTTCGCTGGTGGAAAAACCATAAACAACTGGAGCAGGAACAAGATCAGGCTTTGCAGGGATAAGTGAAGATTAATTAACTTTTCGTTATGTGCTTATGACTTCCATCGCAGAACGGCGGATTCTTTGTTTGTTTACAACGGCATAGCCATACCTCTTCTTCTTTTTCAAATTCAATTTTCAAACTTTTAAAAGGC
>CAIRHQ010000118.1 GCA_903878475.1 uncultured Bacteroidota bacterium
AGAATCATAAACCTTATTACCATTTTTCTTCTTCATCAATCTGATTGTCCCGCTGGCCGAACTGCCGGCGGGTTTTTAATTTCTGTTCTTGTCGCTCCACGATCAATTCTGCAATAATGTGTCCCGCATCTTGTTCCGGATATTGAGCCAGCAACTGTTTAAGTTTTGGCTCGGATACATCAATGCGGTATAAATAACTGACCAGTTTTTCAAAATCATTTTTGATCAGCTCATTGAGGTGCTCGGCCAGCTTCGAAAGGATCTCTTCTCTTGAAATTTTTTCGGGCAAGGCCAGCAGCAGATCTTGGTTGATCTGTGATACTAATTCATCGTTGCTCATGATGTGTTGGTTTTGATCATTGACCTTGTTTCCATTACTCCGGTTCCAAATAAAGCAAAATCATATTTTACAGGATCGGCCTTATCTAATGTACGCAAATTAGCCGTGAGTTCCAGTGCTGCCTTCCAGTCGGATGGAACACGATGCAACAATTGCAGGCGTTTTGCTACCCTGGACACATGCACATCGAGCGGACAAATAAGCTGTGCGGGTTTGATGCTATTCCAAATGCCAAAGTCTACACCATGGTTATCTTTTCTCACCATCCATCGCAAATACATATTCAGTCGTTTACAGGAAGAATGCTTCTGGGGCGAAGCGATATGTTTTTTGGTTCTTTGTGGCACATCAGGTAATGAAAAAAAATAATCGTGAAAACCAATCAGTCCGTTCTCCACGGTTTGATCTGTTTTTTTTATTCCACGGGTAAAGGCCGATTCCAATGATTTATGCTGCTCATAATGCTGGTGTAAAAACTCAATAAAATACAAAAGGTCGGTATCATTGAAAGTCCGGTGTTTAAATTGGAATAGTTTTTTCAGATCATTTGCGCCGGCATGGGTACAAAAATCGTAGGGTGCGTGATCCATCAACTGCATCAGCAGTTTGCTTTTATTGATGATGGTGGTACGGTTTCCCCAGGCAAAGATGGCTGCAAAAAAACCGGCGATTTCTATGTCTTGTTTTTTGCTGAACAGGTGAGGGATACAGATCGGATCGTTGTGTATGAAACCGCGTCTGTTGTACAGTTTGACCTTAGCATCCAGTTCTTGTTTAAGTTGTTTGGTCAATTTGCGAACTGGGTTTATCTTTTTTTAGCAATGCGGCAATGGCGATGAATATCCAGATGATATTGACGATCATGGAAGGATAAGCCTGGTGCACCAACGTGTTGATGGTAAAAAAAATTCCGCCCAACAGGTTACTGATGATATACGTTTTTGAATTGCTTTTCAGCTTCCCATTAATATTGAAGAAGTATGATCCCAGGATCAATACCGATCCGATCCATCCGATTATTTCTATCAGGATATGCATCATATTAGCCAATGGCTTTATTCAGATCATCGATCAGGTCATCGGCATCTTCAATACCCACACTTAATCGGATCAGTCCATCACTCAATCCGTTCTTGATCCTTTCTTCTCTGGGGATGCTGGCATGGGTCATGCTGGCGGGGTGATTGATCAGTGATTCTACACCGCCTAAACTTTCGGCCAGTGAAAAAAGATGGGTGGATGACAATACACGGGTTACTTCTTTTTCACTATCGTCCTTAAGTTCAAAGCTGATCATTCCTCCAAAGCCACGCATTTGTTTTTTAGCCACGGCATATCCGGCGCTGTCCTCAAATCCGGGCCAGTATACTTTTGCTACTTTGGGATGCTGACGCAGCCAACGGGCAATTTTTTCTCCATTCTCGCAATGTTGCTTCATGCGTACATGCAATGTTTTGATACCACGGAGTACTAAAAAACAATCCATCGGACCCGGAACGGCACCGCAACTTTTTTGTATGAAATATAATTTTTCTCGAAGGTCGGTATCATTCATGATGAGGGCACCCTGGATCACATCACTATGTCCGCTCAAGTATTTAGTAGCCGAATGCATCACGATATCAGCACCCAGGTCGAGTGGGTTTTGCAGATAGGGGGAAGCGAAGGTATTGTCGACACATAACAGGGCATTTACTTTTTTAGCAATGGCTGCCATGGCAGCAATATCGGTGATATTCATCAAGGGGTTGGTGGGCGTTTCTACCCAGATGAGTTTGGTTTGGGCCGTGATGGCAGCGTCAACGGCAGCAACATCTCCGGTATTTACCATTATGAATTTAATGCCATAGCGCTCCCATACCTTGGTGAATAGTCGGTAGCTTCCGCCATACATATCATTGGCTGCAATCACTTCATCGCCCGGATTCAATAATTTCATTACACTATCGGTAGCGGCTACCCCACTTCCGAAAGCCAGGGCATATTTTCCGTTTTCGATGATGGCCAGTGCATCTTCCAACGCTTTGCGTGTTGGGTTCTGGCTACGGGCATATTCATATCCCTTATTTTTACCCGGCGCTTCCTGTACATAAGTAGAGGTTTGAAAAATGGGGGTCATGATGGCCCCTGTGCTGGGATCGGGTTCGGCTCCGGCATGGATGATCTTGGTAGCAAGCTTCATAAAAAAAGTATTAGTGTTGAGGACAGCAAAGGTCTGTATAAATTCTTAAACGGGTTATATTATGTGTGCAGCGCATAAATACCGCCAATCGTAATTGCTATCGGCATAAGCGGCCTTGGGTTCAATTTTCTTATCCAAAGTTTTTTGCGATAAAATATTTTCATTCACCAGTTTTCGTTTGGCCTCATGAATAAATTCCTGAAGCAGCGGATTTTGCATCCATTGTAACTGGGGCGGCTCAAATCCAATTTTTTCGGTGCGCCAAACCACTTCGTTGGGTAGTTTGTTCTTCATGGCGTGCCGGAGCAACCATTTGGTCCAGCCTTCATGAATTTTATATTGGGCAGGAAGGGTGAAAATAAATTCAACCAGCTGGTGATTGAGGAAGGGTAATCGAACTTCGGTTCCGTGAGCCATACTGTTTCGGTCGGAAAATCGAAGCAGTTCTTCGAGCCCCATTTTCATGCTGCTGAAATAAAGGATATCATTCAGTTTGGTTACGATGGGTTTGTGAATGCCCTCCCAATCTCTTCCGGCCACTGCATGATAATAACCCGGGGTGATGGAAGCATGGTGCATGGTTTTGCGGTAATCTCTTTTTTCAAGCTGGATAGCAGCATGTGAAGGAAGAAATGCGGCCATGATATTTTTAGGACCCCATTTGAATGCCTGTTTATTTTTGATCAATTTCTGCCTTTCAGTTTGGGTGGCTCCCGTTCTATGCCGACTCAACACTTCCTGTAGGTACCAATGAATATATCGGGTATATCCTGCCAGGGTTTCATCGGCTCCTTGTCCATCCAGTAAAACCTTTACCTGATGTTGTTTGGCCAGTTCATACACTTTGTATTGCAGATAGATACCCGAAGATTGAAAAGGCTCTTCCTGGTGCGTACATAATTTTTCAAAATCCCGGATCAGTCCATCGGCGGTTGGCGTTACCTGAAAATTATCCAACCCAAATTGCTGGGTCATGGATTGAATATATTTTGATTCATCTTTTTCAAAACCCGGGAATACGGCTGAAAAACTGGGCAGTTTATTTCCTTTTGGGAGTTGTTCATAGATGGCAGAAATGATCGATGAACTGTCGAGTCCGCCGCTCAAGGAGCTGCCTACCGGTACATCGCTGCGCAGGCACCGCTGTACCGAACGTTGAAACAATTCATTAAATCGTTCAATGGCTTCTTCCGGGCTGATGGAAATTTTTATTTCTTTATTCAGGTTCCAGTATTTCTCTGTTCTAACGGAAAATTCATCGGTATTGAATTTCAGAAAACTGGCCGGGGGGAGCGAATAGATATTTTCAAAAAAGGTTTGCTCTTTGTCCAGTGGATTTTGCAATTGACCCAGGGTAAGATAATTCAGCATCATCTTTTTGTCGTAGGTTTTTTCAATACCTATTGCCCATAATGCTTTCATTTCACTGGCAAATACAAAATGCTCGGGATCCTCATAATAATAGAATGGTTTTTCTCCAAAGCGGTCCCTGGCGGCAAATAATTCTTTTGTTTTTTCGTCCCATATCGCAAAAGCAAACATGCCATCCAATTGGGCAACACATTTTTCCTCCCAATAGTCATAGGCAGCGGCGATCACTTCGGTGTCCGACTGGGTTTGAAACACATAACCCGATTGCTGTAAGCGTTTACGTAATTCCAGGTAATTATAGATCTCTCCATTGTGGATGATGGTATAACGGTTGAGATAGCGCAGGGGTTGGGCGGCAGCGGGGGAAAGGTCGATAACAGCGAGGCGTCTGTGACCTAAAAAAACATTTCCGGCATCATTATTCCAAAAGCCTTCACCATCTGGTCCGCGATGTGCAATGGCGTCGGTCATCTTTTTCAGATGAAATAATCCGTCGGGGATTTCTACTGTTTCGGTAGACTGATGAGCAATAAGAATGCCTGCTATTCCACACATGCTGTAAATATCAATAAAAAAAACGAGCAGACGGCAATTGGCCCAATGTTTTTACGGGGATATCCCGAAACGATCATGATCAAACAGTCGAAATAAATATTCTATTATAAACCAATGGGCAGGCTTACCCTGATATCTTCCCAGGCAATGATGAGATTATATCCTGTAGCTGATTTATCAAAACTCATAGCAAAGGCATCCAGTACATCTGTTTGTTTCTGAACAGGCAGGTCCATACGAACCAGGTCTTTCTTTTCATCATACTTGAACGATCCCCAGGTATCGGTTTCCTTGTTGATGATCAGCGTCCATTTATCGTTGTAGGGAATGCAGTATAAAGTGTAGCGACCTTTTTTTATTTTTTTATCATTGATCTTAACGGTTTTGAAAAACTCGATCTCTGTAGCTTCATTGGCTCCCAGGCGCCAAACTTTTCCATATTCAACCAGTTCTCCAAAAATGGGCCTTCCGTTCTTTTGCGGGCGGCTATAGATCACCCGGGCCACCAGCGGATCGGTGATCTTATCCTGAATTTTTAATACCGGATAACCATTCGGACAATAACTCATGTCCATGGGCGATTTATCGATAGGGGGAAATTTAACCTGGGCAATGGTTATAGTGGATACAGATAGGATGGTGGCAAGTGCCAGCAATAGTTTCTTCATAAAAAACATTTTTTCAAAGATAATTAATCAGTGCTTTAAAAGTTTCTGTAATGTATGGACGGCAAAATCTTTTAATTGAGGGTAAAAAATATCGTATCCCAGATGCAACTCATCCAGGTGTTCATTGAAAATGATAAAGGCCTGACCTGTTTCTTTCAGATATTTTGCCCTGCGCTCCAAACCCCAGAAACTTTTTTCGATCAGCCATTTTTCATGGTAATGAAAAAGCCAGTCCTGCGACCGCATATACCCGAATATCTTTTTAAAAGATGCGGGTAAAACTGCATCGTATGTTTCCAGCGTGTGGTAACAACCTGCACTGAATTGCTGAAGGGCTTCGGCAGATACAAACTCCTGGGTGTCGTTGGCTAAAAAATAATCATACATCACATCTGTAAATACACCTGCATACAAGCCATAGGAAGAACGAAAATATTGTTTTAGTTCCTTGGTAACGGGGTGGGTATCGGTAAACTGGTCGATCGCCCTGTGTAGCTTAATGCCCTGTTGAATGCCCGGTGAATAATCATATTGTTTTTTCCCTTTCACAAAATCACTGATCATATTGCCCACCAGTATTTCGGGCTGATGAAAAGAAAGCTGGGCATGGGCTAAAAAATTCATGATACAAACCTTTGTAAAGTTTAGAAACTTTCCAAAACTTATTCAGCGGCTACCGGATTTACTTTTTAACAGTTTGGAATCATGATTTAGTATTTCATTAAGAATTGGATTCAAATGCAGTGCTGACAAGCTTTTTGGGGAGATGAATAGTTCAATTTGGTTTTATATCATTA
Organism: uncultured Bacteroidota bacterium; assembly: GCA_903878475.1. Taxonomy (GTDB): domain Bacteria; phylum Bacteroidota; class Bacteroidia; order Chitinophagales; family Chitinophagaceae; genus Ferruginibacter. The sequence continues at coordinate 5,914 of CAIRHQ010000118.1, forward strand.
CCATTGGTAATAGCAATTCCTATTTTATTCACTGTCTATACTTTTTAAAAAAGGGACAATATGCTGCTGTCTAAATTTGTATGGTAAATCAGCTGTCAGCCATGAGGCAGTATTTTTAACCAACAATGTATAGCCATGAAAAAATTAGCAATGGTCCTTACAGCAACCATAATGCTGTTCACTTCAACCGCTTTTGCAAAAGACGGTGACAATGTCTCTGCCAAAGTAAAAGCAGCCTTTCAAACCAATTTCGCCAGCGCCAGCCAGATCAGCTGGAAAAAAAGCAGTGATTTTTATTTTGCCAACTTTACCCTAAACCAACAAACGGTGCAGGCTGCCTTCAATGAAGAAGGTGAGTTGGTGGGTACTTCAAGAAAGATCGCATGGGCACAATTGCCTTTGAACCTATCAGTGGAGCTGAATAAAAAATACGGCGACTATACCCTGCCAGAACAGGTACTGGAGATCATGTATGAGGGACAAACCAGTTATCAGGTAGTGGTGGAAAACAGCAAACAGTCGCTTAGTCTGAAGTGCTACGATACCGGCGAGATCAAAGTTCAAAAGAAGACCAAGAAATGATGATGCGCTGAACATCAAGAATGCCTGCTCCCGAAAGACAATATGATCATTGACTTCCGGGAGCAGTTTTTTTATTTCACCGTGCTATTGATCCAGTTAGCAATGATCTCCAATACTTCTGGTGAAAAGCTTTCTTCCAACTCATCATATTCAGGTACTGAACATGTTTTGCAATGCTGAAACAAATGGTTCAGATCTTTCATTTCCCTGATCACTACTTTTTTTGAGGAATTATTTTTTAGCGCATTTTTAATAGCCGCTAAATTAGGAGTAGCTGCCACTTGAATATCTTTTTCTCCATTTAATGCCAGCACAGGGCATTGGACTTTACTGAGATAACTGGCCGGATTGATGCGCATGAAATAATTGAACCAAGGGGAATGCAGTTGCATGACAAACCCTCTGATAAATTCATTCATTGATTTTTGATCTGATACACCGGTAATATTCAAGAGCATCGTTGAATCCAATCCTTTTTGCCAGGCCGTAAATACTTTGGCCGATTCTTTCATGGCTATGGTATTGTCTTTTGAATGTAGAATTGTGGTCACCATATTTCTGTACAGGATCCGGTATTTATCCAACGCCGTGGAGGGAAGGTCTGATTTAGCCAGTACGTCTACGGCTTGTTGTTCCATCAGTTCAGTGATCTTAACACCGGGTCCGGCCAGCATCACGATAAACTTAATATCCTTTCTGCTGGCTGCCAGCATTGGGGCAATGATACCTCCTTCACTGTGACCGATCAATCCCATATGGGTTGTATCTACTTCTTTGCGGGTTTTTAAATAAGCGATACCCGCTTCCACATCTTTAGCAAAATCGGCCGTGGTTGCCGTGTTGAAATCTCCGGTGGTACTGCCCATATCCCTGTCGTCTACCCGCAATACAGCAATTCCATGACGGGTAAGATAGTCGGCAATAACGGCAAAAGGTTTATGATCAAAAATGGTTTCATCACGGTCTTGTTTGCCACTACCGGTAATCAATATTACCGTAGGGTACACCGGAGTTTTAGCATACTGAGTATTTGGATCGGGTATGGGAGCGGTGAATGTGGCGCCAAAACGGATGTTTTTATTGGTATTGTTGTATGCTACATTTTCTGATAAATACGGGTACGGAGCCTTGGGTGTTTGAGGTCGTTTCACCATACGGGTGCTTACGATATCGCTTGTTTTTGTAACGTTCAATGGCAGTGAGCCTTGGCCCTGAAACCAGCTGCCATTCATTTGTTTGTTGCCGGCTTGTAAGGTAGCAGCATATTTTCCCTTGATGATATTCATATATAGGATCACGCTGTCGCCGTTAATGGCCACTTGATTACAGGCAAGGTTAAACGCTTTTTGTTTCGGACTGTCGAATGTAGCGGTTAATTTTCCACTGCTGTCCTTGCTGATATGGAATACAATGGGAATTTCTGATCCCTGTACATTTAAATTGCCTTCCCAGTTACCGGTAATTTCCTGACCAAAACCGAAAGCTGATAAAAATAAAGCGGCAAAGAATAAGCAGATTGATTTCATGGGTTAGTTATTTTGATCCGTTAATTCGGTTTTACGATATAGTTTGTATGAATAGATAATGGGCACAATGGTCATGATCAGCACGCCTCCCATAAACACAAAAATGAGGATACGGGTATTGATCAATAAAGAAAGGATGGCCAGTACGATACCGCCGATAAACCAGATCTTGCTGGCTACCTGATGTGTTTTTCTCCAGTTGTCTTCACTCTCGAGTGTCCAGGGCAATCTAAATCCTGCAAAATAATTTGGTTTGATGCTGTGCAGCAGGTTTCCGATATAGGCAAAGAATAAACTGATGGCGCAGAAGAAAATATTAAACCCGTCTACTTTCCCGTGCAGGGTCCAGTATATGATAAAAATGGAAATGGCGGAAAGCAGGACCACCACCATCACGGCGATCTTCGACATCACACCGATATTGTTATTGTTCTTTCTTTTGGGATCGATCTTGTAAATATTGCGCAAGAGGAAGTAAGTGCCAATGGCGATGATGGTATTGATCACGGGCACCAGCAATATCTGGTCCTTGCTGCCAAAGGCATCGGGTTGTCCGTTGATGCCAAAATGCGTAGGTATGGTAGCCGGCAATTGATTCCATACCATACCTAGGTAGATCCAGGGTATGGACATGATGATAAAAGGGAACAACAGGTGAAATAATTTCGACTGCTTCATATGATTATTTCTTTTTTTTATTGAATTGGATAAACCATTTTACCACCTCATCCATCACGGTAGTATTGAGTGAGTAATAGATATACTGTCCCTGTTTCAGCGACTCAACCAATCCTGCCTGTTTCAACAGGTCGAGGTGATGTGAGATACTGGGCTTGCTCATGCTGAACTGATCGGCTATATCTCCCGCTGTAAGGTCCCCTTTCTTCAGCATCTCCAGGATCTCCCGGCGGGTGGCATCATTCAGTGCTTTGAATAAGAGGTTCATGTTTGTAATTATATATTTAGACAAATGTCTAAATATTATTTGAAATGAGCAAATATTTTTATTGCGGGGTGGGTAAAAACGTTTAAGACGTTTAAGGGTTTAATTCGTTTAAGGGTTGGGGTGAATCAGTTTAAGGTTTAAAGTTTAAGGTTTTAATGTCACCCCTTCGGGGTTGAATGTTGTTCGTAATGGGGACAACATTTCCTCATTGACTACACCCAACCTTAAACTTTAAACCTTAAACCTTATACCTTATACATGCCCTCCTCACTTCCCCGGCATCGGAACTTCTGCCAAACTTTCATTTCCATATTCATTCACGGATTGTACCGCAAAAAAATAATTGTCTTTAGAATAGGGTAGTCGCATTTCTGTATTGCTGGTAAATATCTTTTTTTGCCAAACCGGACTTGTGGTTTCCCGCACCAACACAAAATAACCCTTGGCCAAACCGTATTTCGGATTTTTCCAGTAGAGATAAGTGGTATTGCTTAGTTTCTTCACATCCATTTTTACAGAGTCAGGTGGGGAAGCGGCTTTGGCCAGATTGGCCAGGTTAGCCATATTAACAAGCGTATTCTTTTTTAAGTATTCAAAATCGATGTACTGAACCAGGTCGCCATAATTAATATTGTTTTCTGTTCTGATATCCTGGTGTTGGCGGGTATAGTTCTCATTCATTTCTGTTAAGCGCACCGCAGCAAATCCGCGTTGAACATACGGCGTATGATCGCCACCCCGTAAAAACCGGTCATTTCGATAGATCATCACTACCTGCAGATTTTCAACATACCGCTCCCCAATTTCTTTTACATACCGGGCAAGTTGACGTGATTTACCATCATTCTCCAGTCCAAGGCTACGGATATTACTTGCATTTTTTTCGGTTTCAAAAGCGGGTAATCCTTCACTGAATACACGAAGTTTTGAATTATCAATGATATTGGTTTCGTTGCTGTTATTGCTGCCAATAATATCATTGTTCAACACCGCTTCGATATTCCAGTTTGCTTTTTTAGCTTTTTCACTCATATAAACAGCACCCAGTAAACCTTGTTCTTCACCACTTACTGTAACAAAAATGATGGTTGCTCCAAAACTATATTTACACATCACTCGGGCACATTCCAATACAGCCGCTGTTCCGCTGCCATCATCATCGGCACCGGGGGCATCCCCGATGCTATCTACAGGACTTGAACGCATATTATCCAGATGTCCGCTGATGATGAAGATGCGATTGTCTGCCGGATCCGTTCCCTTGAGGGTGGCCACCACATTCCCTAATACAATTGGCCGGTTCACCCGCTTTCCATCAGCTTCAATGATTGTGGTATCCAGCATGGCAGATAGTCGGCCATTGGATTGTTTAGCAAAATCATTGAATCGACTAAGCACCCAGTTCCGGGCTGCGCCGATCCCCCTTTTTAATTGATTGGGATTGCTGAGTGTATTTCTTGTACCAAAGGCAACCAGCGTATTGATGTACTGCTTCAATGAATCGGCAGAAACCTCCGTCAGCATTTTTTCTATCTGCGGATCTCTTTGTATAGTGGTTTGACTAAAACTGTCAATTCCACAAAACAGCAATATGGCCAGCAAAATATTTTTCATAAAAAATAGTTGAACTTAAATATACAAAGAAAGGAATGGGCGTTCAAGGTATAGCGTTTCAGGGTATAATTTCACCCCTTCGGGGTTTGTTAAATATATAACTGATTATCTATTGTAATGACACCCCTTCGGGGTTGGTTTCTGTCCGTATCGGGAACAACATTTTCACATTGACTTCACTCAACCTTAGACCTTAAACTTTAAACCTTAAACACGCCTTCGCCAACGTTAAATAAATAATTTACTTTTGCAGCCATAAAACTTTAAACATGAGCCAGGGACCTATTTCAAATTTTATAGAACATCATTACCGCCATTTCAACGCCGCAGCCTTGATGGATGCCGCCAAGGGCTATGTAACCCATCTGGATGAGGGGGGTAAAATGATGATCACCCTGGCCGGTGCAATGAGTACGGCAGAGCTGGGATTGAGTCTGGCTGAAATGATCCGCCAGGATAAAGTGGCCATCATCAGCTGTACCGGTGCCAATCTGGAAGAAGATATCATGAACCTGGTGGCACATAGCCATTATAAAAGAGTACCCAACTACCGCGACCTGAGTCCGCAGGAAGAATGGGACCTGCTCGAAAATCATTATAACCGTGTTACCGATACCTGCATTCCCGAGGAAGAAGCATTCCGCCGGCTGCAGCAGCATATC
>CAIRHQ010000119.1 GCA_903878475.1 uncultured Bacteroidota bacterium
AAGCCTGCCACGGTATGTATCCGGATCGGAACTGAAGAAAATTTTGCCGCCAGCATGCCCAGCAATCCGGCCTTGGGCGTATGGGTATGAACTATATCTGGTTTTTCTTTGATGAAGATCCTGATCAGGCGAAACAAACAGATCAGGTCTTGAATCGGCGTGATCTTCCTGGTGAGCGGAACAATGATGTGCCGGCATTGTTCTTGTTCGATCACTTCACTCAATTCTTTTCCATCGGCGCTGATCATTAGCACTTCCATGCCCTGTTCTTTCATAAAACGCATTTGCCCGGGCAATAAATAACGCAATGCCATGGGAACCGTAGTGATGCGAATGAGTTTGGGCATAAGCTGATTTAACTAACGCAAATATATCGAGTGTAAGGGAATTGTGTGTCTGAATAAATTCGACTGCGATCAGCTCATCCATTAAGCAAGTTGTGGCTGAAACTGGAATACCGGCTCTTCCTTTGCAGGCTTTGCTTTGATAGCGGCTCCTGAAAGTTTTGTACGACGGTACCGATCGCGGATCAACACAAGTGCGATCACATAAAATGGCATGCAGGGAATTTTATAACGGCAAAGTGTACCGAAATTTGGTGTAGTAGCCCCAACAAATAAGGCGAACAATAAAGCAAATAAAAAGCAATATGTGATCGTGGGGTCTTTGCCAATGATCCGGAAGAAATTGAATATGCCTACTTTGAAAAGGGTGGCCAAGGTGAAAATGATCAACGCTAAACTTTCGAGCGAGGACAACATGGTTGATACTTTTGTGGATTCCCAGATAAAGGGACGATACAGGGTGGCCACAATAGCTGCCGGAGCCATTTTGAGCATGCTAGTCATAGATCCGTCAAATTCTACTCCCAGCGAAAAATTGGATTCGCCGATACCCAATGCTGCCTGATCCTGATAAGTTTGTTGCTGATGCTGTATTTGCTTTGCAATATTCTCTGCCGCATATCCGCCGAGCTCTTTTTCAAATTTTTTCATCACCTGCTGACCAACAAACACGCTACCAATAATCAGGGCAGGGCCAATCATCATTCTTACAAATGAATTACGAATCAGGTTAACATTCTTCATAATAAGGAAGAGGAAGAAGAACGGTACATAAGAAACCAGGATATAGATCTTCAGGTTAACCAGGAAATACCCAGCCACCAATAAAATGATGCTATTCTTTAAAAGCGATTGTTTTTTATAGAACATTTCATACAAAGAGAACGTGATCCAGCCAATTGCACCGGTACAGATCGGATCTTTCAAAATACCTGAACTCCAGAAAACAAAAGTGGGCAGGTATAAAATGGCAATGGCCAGTTGTTTGTGCAAATGCGGGTACAGGTTGTAAAAGAACCGGTACAAGCGCCATACTCCTGAAAATGAGATCATGGAAAAGAACAGGTTAATGGCCATGTATTTCCCAAAAGTGAGAAAAGAAAGTGCTGCCACGATCTTCGTCACCATATAATTGTTCTCGTCATTAAAATAACCTGCATTCCACACATCGGCCAGCAAGGCCTGGTCGTAATCCTTTCCATGAATGAACAGCAATTTGACATTGGAAATATCATGCTGGATCAACTGGAAAATATTATATCCCTCTCTCCAGTACAGCACCACCGAATCACCTAAGGATATCTTATAATTGAAGATGGTGAAAGCAATGGTTGAGAAAATTTTTATCCAGAATCCAATTTTATGATAATGCCTTAATACCGGATCGGCATAGAAGGCCCTCCTGCTTTTAAAAATAAAGTAGAACACAATTGTGTACACAAAGAACATTATGTAATCATTGATGTCCATCGGCAGGATTAAGCTTTGTTGTTTATTTGGTTATTAAAATTGATTATGCATTAGCAGCCCTACGACCGCGCAAAATGGAAAAAGGTAAAATGATAGACATCCGCAGGTTCTTCAGATACCCGTTGATGTATGCACCCAGACTATCAGTATTGGGCCGGTTAAGTTTTGATAAGATCAATCCTGGTGTGGCGTCAAAATTGTTGGCAAATGCATCGGTAACTGGCCAGATGATAAAACTGAGTTTTTTCCATTTGTCCGTTTTTTGAAACAACAAAACCACGCCGGTGAACGCGATCAGGAAGCAACTGTAATGCAATAGGGCCAGGGCCTTATTATTGAATTTTACGCGATGGATGTGAAAACGGTTGCGCACATAGAAGTACATTTTCCAGGCACTGTTATAATCCCAGTCTTGCTTCAATGAGAATGCCGTAGACGGATGATAGTGTATACTATCCGATATGGTACATACCGGAATATTATTTTGTTTCACAATACGGTAATAATATTCTGTTTCATCACCCCATAAGAAGAATTTAGGGCGAGGCACACCTACTCTTTCTACAATTCTACGATGCAACAATGTTCCGTTGAACGGATGCCCGATACCCTCGATCACCTTACAGTCAACCTCATCTAAGGTTTTATACTGCTGCGTTTTCCATACAAAAGAGTTTTTATTCTCTTTATCAATAACGGCACAGTTCATCAGGCGCAGGGTTCCATCATCGGCTTCCAAAATTTTCTCCAGGGCATCCTGTTTTGGATATCCGTCATCATCCATGCACCAGATCCATGAATAGCCATTGCTATACGCCCAGCTGATGCCGGTACTGAATCCGCCGCTAGAGCCGGTGTTCTTCTGTGAAATGAATTGAATATCGGTTTGCTGTTGTAACCACTCTTCAGTACCATCTGTACTTCCGTTGTTTACGATGAGTATTCCATCCAACGGACGGGATTGTGCACGCAAAGCGTTGATGCATTCGACGAGGAGGGCCTTTCGGTTGTATGTAACAACCACGGCAATAACCTTCTCCATAGGAATTGGTATTGGGTTTTTGAATAGAATAAATTGGACTGTATATAAACGTAGTAGTATTTCTAATATTGTTCTCCGCGTGAATTTTCATAAAATCAGCGTTTCAACGCGAAAAGAATACTGAAGTATGCGTAACTACTTAGTATTTATGCTTTTACAGAGTACGTAAAATTACTGTCCCCTAATAAACGAGTAGAAAAACTAAAGCAGTATTACTTGTAAAAATACCGGGGCCGTATTTATTTAATTCCCCTGAAGAATCGGTAATAGCAATATTGCAGAAATCCGGGGTGCGACCATAGCCTACTGGCAGCACTGGAAATATTGGTTTGGAGTTGTTGTTGTTGGATCGACCGGATCGCTGATCTCATTAAGGGGATACCGGCACTCAGTTGCAATAAAGGATAGGTAACAAAATTATCTGTTGAAGTGGGTTGTATCAGCGCAGAACCAATGATCGCCCCGGTATCAATACCGGCATCCACCAAATGAACAGTAACGCCACAATGCTCAGCATCTCCATTCACCAGTGCCCAATAGGCTCCATGTACTCCGCGGTAGGCAGGTGTGATGCCGGCATGCATGTTGATGAATGTAGCAGCAGTGGCCAGTAAAATCCGTTCACTGATGATGCGGGTGCCATTTACAACCACCAATTGCGGATCTAATGTTTGTATGAGTTCCAAACAACGGTCATCATTAACCGAAGATACCTGCGTGATCTTTTCTGCAGGGATCTCCATATCATGTAGGTTTTCTGTAGTTAGGATTTGTTTTTTTCGGCTGGCGGAAAAAAAATTGAGCAGGTTTACTACCATCAGTTGAAAAAACACCTGACCGATCACGGTTAGCAAACCCAGCTTTTTTATTCTGCGAAAAATGAGTTGCTTTTTACTTACCGGAGCTTCCAGGATGATATGATCGATCTCAAATTCATCTTTCAGTGCATGATAAAGTACCCGGGTAGAGATGCCCGGCCCTGCTAATAATACGATCTTGGATCTGCTCATGACTCCTGCTTTAAGATGTCGGCCAGTTGCTGCATGCTTACCGAACGGAATCCATATTTTTTATTGAGGGCTTCATAATGATACAATATCCTTTCCAGGAATGCAAGGTTCTCTTTGATATTGACCCCGAAATTATGCGGATGCCACCAGAGATGATAGGTAAGTCCGTGTGTGGCAGCATAGGTCATGCTATGCGTAATTCTTTTTAACCGCAGCCAATCCATAAAGGCCAGCCGCTTGGAATAGGGCCTCAGAAAACGACTAGCCGTGATATTACACAATTCATTATTCATCATATACGTGGCTTCATGACAATGATGACCACTTAGATTGATATACGCATCGGCCAATCTAACCGCCCTTCTGAACAAGGTTTCACTTTCGGTACTTTTTGCCGTGTACAACCATGAATTTTCATTGCCCCTGAATGAACTGATCCCTTCTTCCTTGCATACATTCAGGTAGGCTTCGTTGTATTGATTGCGTGGGAATACAAAACTTTTCATTTCTATCCCTCGTTTCGCAGCGATCCTTTTGGTAGCACGCAGGTCGTCACGAAAATCTTCAATGGTTTGACCCGCTTCCAAACAGTAATAATGGGAGAAGGTTTGGCAGCCGATTTCCTGTCCTGATTGTTTGATCATTTTGATCAGCGAGGGGGCAAAATGGAATACATCATCGGTCTCATTGTTTCCCACTTCATCAAAATGACCTTCGTAGGGCGAGATCAGCTTATTGGTATAGCCGGGTTTATGGGGAGGCAAACCCTCCATCATTTCTTCCTTGCTTTCAAAAAATAAAAAACCAACGGTGGCAAATGTGGCATGAATACCATGCTTGGCAAACAAATGCAGCAGGCCGGGAATCACGGTCCTTACGCCAAGAAGATTGTCTCGGTAATTATCAAGCTTCACCACATCCCATACACCCCAGTGAATTTCAAAATCGAGGGATATGACAAAATTTCCTTGTTTCATGAATAATCAAATCTATTTATTGCAATTCCAATGAACAATGCAAACAATTCGGGTGCAAATATAAGTTTCTATTGTTCAGCATTAGGAAAAACAGGAGGCTTTTGTTGATTTTGTATGGCGCTGATAAAAGTTGCTGCATAATCCAGTGCTTCCCCGATCACATGATGCATATCCATATACCGATAGGTGGCCAACCGGCCCAAAAAGGATACCTGTTCCAGTTTTTCAGCCGCTACCCGGTATTGCATCAGCAAGGTTTTGTCTGCCTGCAGTCGCTTGGGATAATACGGAATATCGGATGGGCCGGTTTCCTTACTGAATTCTTTAAAATAGATCGTTTTATCGTGCTGTTCCCAATAGGTAAAATGCTTATGCTCGGTGATGCGGGTATAGGGAACCGATTCATCGCAATAGTTCATCTGTGTAAGACCCTGAAAATCTCCTTCAGCATAATGGGTTTCAAAACTAACCGTGCGATAGCCCAACCG
>CAIRHQ010000120.1 GCA_903878475.1 uncultured Bacteroidota bacterium
CTTAGTGGTAATATAACGGCTGGTGCCGGGTTTACCACTGGTTTTATGCTCGGTACACTCCAAAATAACCTGTACCCTGTTGCCTTTCTTTGCCATTGTTATTTATTTAAAACTGTTGAATTTGCGAATCTGTTATTAGATCTTTACTCCGTCGGCACGCAATTGCTTTACCACAGAAAATAAACCATTTTTATTAATGGTCCTGATCGCTTCAGAAGAAACTTTCAGGGTTACCCATTTGTCTTCTTCTGCAAGAAAATAACGCTTGGTTTGTAAATTCGGTAAAAACCTGCGCTTGGTCTTAATATTTGAATGCGAAACCTTATTTCCGGTAATCGGCTTCTTTCCTGTAACCTGACATACTCTAGCCATAGTACTAATTTTTGGACGGCAAAGGTAAGGTTTTAAATGAATAAACGGTATTCAGGAGCTAAGAATTTTCTATTTTTTGCAGAAAATCGGTCCAATTTACCCCCAACCTGTTAATAAAGCTACCTTTATTAGCATGCAACCATTTCCAAAACCCATCCTGCTGGCGGCTATACTAGCTTTTTCGCTTTCCTCGCTGGCAACAGCTCCCCCATTACTGGAACTAAAAAAAGGACTCATCATCAGGTCCTCGGTACAAATAAAACCAGGTAAGTACTTCCTAAATGGCTCCGATTCATTGAACCAGCCGGTGCTCACCATCGAAGGCAATAATATTACGGTTGATTTCAATATGGCCATTTTGCAAGGCAGCAATGACCAGCAAATGCCAAACCGGTTTTATGGACTGGCCATCCTGATCAAGGGCAATAATATTACCCTAAAAAATGCTAGGGTGAGCGGTTACAAAATAGCCCTGATGGCCAAAGGATGTAAAAATCTGCAGATCGAATTCAGCAACTTCAGCTATAATTATCGCCAACACCTGCAAAGCAACTGGCTGCGGGAAGATGTGAGCGACTGGATGAGTTATCACCATAATGAACAGGATGAATGGTTACGCTATGGTGCGGGCATCTACCTGAAAGATTGTATTCGCCCCACCCTGCATCACAATACGATCCGTGGCGGTCAATGCGGACTGATGATGATGCGCTGCAACGACGGCAGCATTTATGCCAACGATTTTTCTTTCAACTCGGCGCTTGGTATCGGCATGTACCGGAGCAGCAATAATCATATCCTCAACAATAAACTCGATTTTAATGTTCGGGGTTATAGCGATGGATTTTATTACCGGGGGCAAGACAGTGCAGGCTTACTCTTATTTGAACAATGTAACAGCAATGTGATCGCTTATAACTCGGCTACCCATGGCGGAGACGGATTTTTTTTATGGGCCGGTCAAACCACCATGGATACCGGCGAAGGCGGATGCAACGACAACTATATTTATAAAAATGATTTTTCTTATGCCCCCACCAACGGTGTAGAGGTCACGTTCAGCAAGAGCCATATCATCGACAATATCATTCGGTATTGCGATCATGGCATCTGGGGTGGATACAGTTGGGAAACATCCATCAACGGGAACGAAATCAGCAATAACCGCATTGGCATTGCCATTGAGCACGGACAATACATCAACATCAGCAATAACCGTTTTGAAAATAACCGCGTGGCCGCTATAAAATTATGGGCCCGAAAAACACAACCTACCGATTGGGTATATGCGCAAAAAAGAGATACCCGAAGCATGAAATACGATTGCTGGAACAACCAGTTCATGCATGAAAAAACAGCATTCGATATCACCCTCACCAAGAACATCAACCTCGATCAGAACAGCTTTACACAAACCACTACTGAAATAAAAAAAGACAGCAGCGTAGAAGGACTGGTCATCAATCCGCCTTCGTTGGTGGATACAACAGCCATCCAAATTCCCATCCTGCAAAGCTGGAAAAATAAGTCCATACCGCCCCTGACTACGCCCGCCGGAAAAGCACAGATCCGCATCACGGAATGGGGACCTTACGATTACGGATACCCGATAATTTTTCTGCACCATATCGACAGCAATCATCGTTATCATTTTAATGTATTGGGTCCCTCAGGAAACTGGCGCATCAAGGATTCCAAGGACCTTTCCGAGATCAGCAGCCAATCGGGGCATTTCCCCGATACGCTTGTCGCATTGGCTACCGGCCCCGATGTACAACTCAATATGGAATATACCGGACCAGCGTTTACCGACGCCTTCGGAAAACAATTGCCTGCACAAAACGGATATCGTTTTAGTTTCCGCGATTTTACCCCCATCATCAACTGGGAGGTGAAATGGTATAGCTGGGATAGTTTGCATAACCCCAATAAGGATTATGAAAAATTCAGATCCGTTTTCAATAACCCACCCATCAAAAAAGAACAGACCCATAAAATTGATTATACCTGGTGGGGAGAGATCGGGAAACATTTACCGGCTGATTCATTTGCCACAGTAGCCACCGGCACTGTAGAACTGGAAAAAGGGAAATACCTGATCGGGGTAACTGCCGATGACCTGGTAAAAGTTTATATCGACGGCAAAGCGGTGATCGATTTCGGAGATGCAAGTCTCTATAAAAATGATGAAGATGCCTACCATAGTGCCATTGTAAACCTGGGCGGCAAACATACCATCCGGATAGAACAGGTGGAGAATAGCGGGTATGCCACCCTTATCTTCTACCTGAAGCCAATATAACCAATCTGTATTTTGTTCTTTGATGCTTAATTGATTACCGGTATCTTTGCCACGCAAATTTTTAAAAAAAAATCATTATGACCACCCATTGGACCCACACAAAATATAACGAAGGAAATGCATTTACTACCGATATCACCGGGCACGCCCTGCGTACCGATACCGGTCATGATGATGGTGGTGCCGACAGTGGCCCCAGTCCAAAACGCCTCATGCTGGCCTCCTTGGCTGGTTGCACCGGTATTGACGTAGTGAGCATCCTCAATAAAATGAAAGTGCCCTTCAGCGACTTCAGCATTGATGTGCATGCCGTGTTAACCAAGGACCACCCAAAGATTTACAATTTTGTAAAGATCAATTACAAGATAAAAGTAGCCGAAGAAGATAAACCCAAAATGGTGAAGGCCGTTTCCCTTTCGCAAGAAACCTATTGTGGTGTAGCCGCCATGTTCAGGGCTTTCGCGAAGCTGGATACGGAGATTGATTTTATTGGGTAGATGTTGAGGAGTTGAGGAGTTGAGGGGTTGAGGAGTTTAGAAGTTTAGGAGTTGAGGAGTTTAGGTGTTTAGTTGTTTAGGGGATTTCGTTACCTTGATTGATTCACATCTTGAATTAACTGCAAACTGCAAACTGCCAACTGCTCCCGAATGCTTTCGGGACCAACTGCCAACTGATTTAGCCAACTGAAACTAATGCGCCCCACCCCACCCCTTCCTCACCCTAACCATCTGCAATACAATCGCAGTAATGATCAGCAGTACCCCGATGTAAAACTGTTTGTTCAGTTGTTCATTTTCCTTAAATATAATGAAGGCCAGAATGATCCCGTAGATGGGTTCCAGATTATACGTTAGGGTAGTCGTGAAGGCCGATATTTTTTTAAGCGCCTGCAACTGCAGGTCGAAACTCAGTACGGTGCATAACCAGGCCATTACCAATAAACAGATCCAGTCGATGCCCGTAGGTAAAAAATAAGTTGCCGGAAACTTCATGATATAAAAAGGGGTCAGCACGGTCAGCACCAGCAGCCCCCCTCCTAATTCATATAAGGTAAGGATCTTAGGGCTATGGGTTTTCAGCAAACCTTTATTGAAGATGGGAAATATGGAACTGCCCATCGCGGA
>CAIRHQ010000121.1 GCA_903878475.1 uncultured Bacteroidota bacterium
CTGAAATGCCAGTTCGGCTCTGATCAATTTCAGGCACTTATTAATTGACCATTAGGAATTAAATGATTGGTATTCTATAAAGGTTGATGCTATTGAATTATTTAAAACTTGCTCGTTTAAATACGATCTTGTACAACGGATAATTATTGTTTGAGTAGCATTCAGGTTTAAAATTGGATAGCGCTCGTATAACAGCGCTATCCATCGATATATTATCGGATCAACAGAATAGACCCTCTCATTTCAACAACTTTATTATTACGGTCAATGCCTTTGATGGTCCATACATATGAGCCTGCTAAAGCATCTTTTCCTTTATACTTTCCATCCCATCCTTTAAGCCATTGGTTGGTATTAAAAACCAATTCACCCAAACGGTTGTAAACGTTAAAGTATTCTGTTACACTGATACCTACTGGAATGGGTCGGAAAATATCATTTAAACCATCACCGTTAGGACTAAACGCATTGGGTACATAATAATTGGGGCCTTCATATACTTTTATAAATACATCATCAGTAGCGCTGCAACCGAAAGCATCTGTTACAAGTACCCTGAAATAAGTATCAGTGTATAAAGTGGCCAGTGGGTTTTGAATGAATGGGTTATTGAGGCTGCTTGTTGGAGACCAAAGGTAACTGGTTCCGCCACTCGCCATTAGTTGATGGGGCACTCCTTTTACAGCATTGCTGTCATTTCCGGCAAAGGCAGGAACGGGAGGGGCAATGAATACTTTCATCGTGTCATAAACAGAGAAATTACATCCATATCTATCTTTTACATTCAAATAGAATTCTTGTGTTGAATCGGGCATTACTGTTGCGCTACTGGAATCAGGCGACACAAATACTAATGTTGGAATGATTGGCGACCAAGTATAGTAAACCAATCCCGACAAGTTAGTGGATGTTCCATTTAGGAAAGCAACTGTATTTGAACAAATGGTAGTATCGTTACCAGCATATGGGACTGGCTTTTTCATGATATTAACAATGATACTATCTTTTCGTTGGCAAACACCCCATTGAGCGGTGAGGTAATATTTTTTTGTAAATGGAGGCGTAACAGTTGCATTGGCAATAGAATCTTTGTCAATTTCAGTGATCAATAATGCCGGTAAAGCTGTCCACTTAAAAATATTGGTCAAGGCATTGGTTTGAGGAGCAAATGTTACCGATTGGCCAATACAAATGGTAGTATCGGGTCCTAGTTCCAATCTCATAGTGTCAATAAGACCTACAATTGTACTTGCATTAGCCAGGCAATTATTAGCATCTTTTATCAGGATATTTGGAAAGACCCCACTAGAAACAGTAAAAATATTTGAGGGTTGATAAGTTGCACCGTTATCAAGTGAATACAAATAAGGAGAGGTACCTCCGCCGGCAGTAATGGTGATGGTTCCATCATTCCCATTACAGGTAGCCGCAATGGTACTGGCATTTCCTGTTAAGGTGGTTGGTTCTGTTAACGTGAAAGAAAAATTGAAAATACAACCCTGCGCATCTTTCACTAAAAACAAGTAAGGGCCTGCTAGTAAGCCGTTAAACGTAGCACTAGCCTGATACGTAACACCTCCATTTATTGAATATTGATAAGGAGGTACTCCGCCTGCAGCATTAATCGTAATACTTCCATTGGCGTTCCCATGACACAAGGGTTTCACCAAGGTAGAGGTTGCTGTTATCGGAGGATTTGTTGTAAGGGTGGTACTATTTGTGCCTGTACATCCTGATGCATCGGTAAAGCTAATATTATATACACCCGGTGCAAGTCCTGAAAAAATATTACTGGCTTGCGGACTACCGCCATTGAGTGTATATTGGTAAGGAGCAGTACCACTAGTTGGTGTTATGGTAATACTGCCATTATTGAGGTTGGAGCAAGGAGGATTGATCACTGAAAGAGTAGAAGTAAGACTTGCGCCTTGTGCAACATTTGCCGTGAACGTTCCTGTACATCCATACAGGTCTTTAACCGTTATTGTATGTACACCAGCAGCTACATTCGTAAAAATATTTGATCCTTGATAAGGGCCTCCATCTAATGAATATTGGTAGGCAGGTGAACCACTTGTAACGGTTACAGTGATGGTACCATTACTTGCTGTAGGGCAACTGGTTGCTGTGGTATTGATATTAGCGGTAAGTGGTGTAGTTCCTGCTGTTATAGTTACATTAATTGTGCCTGTACATCCTGCAGCATCAGTAAAGAGGATCGTATGTGGCCCTGCCGCAACATTGGTGAATACATTACTTGTTTGTGCTGAGCCCCCATCTAGTGAATAAGTATACGGTGCTGTACCGCTGGTAGGCGTTACTGTTATTGTGCCATCAGCAGATAAAGGACAGGATGTAGGAGTAGTGGTATATGTGGCGGTAATAGTGCTGGTTGTGTTTACCGTGCTGGTAAATGTATTGGTACATCCACTAACATCCGTAATGGCAATAGTATAAGTGCCTGCTGCAAGTCCGGTGAATGTATATGCGCCAGGTGCTGAAACAGGGGCTCCGCCGTTGAGGGTATAGGTAAATGGACCTGTACCTGAAGTGGGGGTTGCGGTGATGGTTCCTACGCTGGCACCGCAGGTTGTGGGTGTAGAAGTAACGGTTGCGGCTAAAGCGTTTTGTCTTAAAACGGTTATGGTATCCAGACTGTAAAATGTTGCGGCCGCATTATCGATGCGTTGATAGGTTGTCTTTACTACATATAAAGTAGGAACATTTGGTGTGGGGCAAATATTGGGAAAATTCCATTCAAATGAGTTCGCATTTAATCTGCTGGTATCCCCAACCGCTACTACTGTGCCGGCAGCATTTAAAAGTTGTACTCCACGGTATAGTGGCGCGCCATTCTTTGGAATAAAACGCCAGGATTCATTCATACCTACAGTACCCCATTGGCCACTGGTAGCAGCTCTTCCTGGTGCTGTTAATCCTTTGGCGCGGGTGGCGTCTTGAATTCCGATCATTGCTAATCCATTATTCCAGCCGCCACATATTTGTTTATCCTGAACAAAAACTTCTATTACTCCGGAAGATTCATGCAAGATGATTTCTTGAGTATTTAAAATCAGGTTATTGCAGGAAGAATAAAATAGGGGTTCCTTGAAAAAACTCACAACAAATTTTCTTGTGGGGGCTGATCCAATAACATCATACTTTATTTGCCTTGTTGGAGAGGTAGTTACACTAGGGTCTAAGTCGTGGTATGCCCCCATGATTAAACTTTTATCATAGAGGCTACTGGGTATATCTTGCGGAGTGCCGGATAGCGCACTCAATCCTCCTCCTGAATTCAAAATGCCATAATGTGAAAACATTCCTGCTTTAGTAAGATCGAAGCATAGATATCCGTTAGTGCTTACCAATAATGAACTATTAGGAGTTCCGTAAAATGGGAAGTTAAATCCGATTCCAATTGAACTTGAATAAGTGTCATCTTGGGTGATTGAAGTTGGGGATCCTGGTGCACCTGGATTTGCCGGGGGATAACAGACTGCTGTACTGGTTATATTCGAAACAGTATAGTCATCCGACAAGGACCTGAGGTCAGGAAATTTCGCATTTATCGTCATGCATGCGGGTCCGCATGAAACGGTGATATTCCTTGGACAAGTATATGAGAGATTTTGGGCTGTTATTTTGCAGATAAATGAAACAAAAAACAGCAATAGCAGTAAAATTTTTCTCATTTCAGATTATAAGTTAGTAATTGATAGTCTTGAAGATAAAAGAAAACTACTGAAAAACTCTTGATTTTTAAAATATTTAAACCTCACAAATGCCTCCATTGCAGCATATTACGTAAAATTATACTTTAATTGCTTTCATCTACTAAGGTCAGGCCACTTAAGTGGCCTGACCATTAGATTAGAACAGCGCTGCAATTTCATCTTCAGTATATTGAATTGTCTGATTATTAGTAAAGTATCTATTGGTTAGTTGTAATATTTCAAGTCCGAGCAAATGGTTACAAATCCCGTTATTATTTGATTGGCTCTGGTTGTATTCTGCAAAGGAAGAATAGGGCCAATCCTCTATACGGGTTACAAGATTAGCTTTTACGGGATTTTGGTGAATATAATTGAAGCAAGTAAGTAGGTAATCGGAGTTGGAACCTGCCGGTTGGAGGCTGCTGTTATTTGTTAAGCATTTTGCTTTTGTCTTTTTTTGAAAAAGGGTACCAGTGGTATCATTCTGCAAATTTATAGCCCTGGTATATGAACTCAGGGTTTTGCCAATGGCACTTGATAAATTTTGTAAATGGCTTGGAATGCCTTTAAGTTCAACAGTCTCGCAAGCCTCTTTGTTTGGGATTAAAATGAAGTGAAAATGATTGGGCATGAGGCAGTAACAAATTATGTCGCAATATTGCTTCCACTCCTTCTCTATTTTTCTTAGCAGAAATTGATAATTCCGTTCAGAGAAAAATATTCGTTGCTTGTTATTACCCCTGTTGTACAGATGGTAAATTTCATTGGGTACAAAATGCATCGGATTAAATTTAGGGAGAAAAAGGTAGAGAAAAAATGGAAAGGGGGGTGTAGAATAAACGTTTAATTTGGCTTAGCGCTAAACGTCTGGCCACTTAGTATTTTATAAAATAATCTCGTATTTGTATCTGATATTTCCCTTGATTAAGGAACTGGAGTGGCCTGACGTTTAGGCGCTAAGCTGCTAAGGTGTCTGGCCACTTGTGCTCTAAAAGAGAACTTCGGTTTAAATTATATATCGGCTCTAAATAGAAAATGTGAGTGGCCTGATGCTAAGCTGCTAAGGTGTCTGGCCACTTTTACTCGAAAATAGTAACGTAAATAAATATTATTTAAACACTAATTAGGGAACATGAGTGGCCTGACACTTAGCAAGGTTTAAAACTTCCACCGAACAAACGCTTCCATAGCTGCATATTGTGTAAGACCTAGCCGTGCATAAATCTTTGCAGTGTTTGAATTTCTTTCTTCAGCCCTTTGCCAAAATTCGCGGTCATCGCTGCCCTGGAAGGGTACGGTATCTTTTTGCGACTGGTGTATAAAAATGCCATTTCGTTTGCGGATCACTTGGTCTGGACTTAATGGTACTGCCATTTCAATTTCGGCAATATCCCATTCCTGCCAGGCGCCTTTATATAACCATACCCAGCAATCCTTTATCCATTCTGCGTTTGAAGCTTTTATTTCTTTGAGGGCAGCTAAGATCACATCAAAACATACTTTATGTGTTCCATGCGGATCGGCAAAATCACCTGCACAATATACCTGATGGGGTTGTAAAGTATTTAACAGATCAATGGTTTGTTGAATATCGGCCCTGCTTAATGGATTTTTTTCTATGGTGCCGGTTTCATAAAATGGCAGGTTCATAAAATGTACATGATCTTCCACTAACCCAACATATTTACAAGTGGCCCTGGCTTCACATCTTCTGATCAAACCTTTTATGGCTCGAATCGTATCGGTGTCTTTCTCACTTGTTTTTTTATGTTGCAAAAATTCAATGGCTTCATCAAGAATATTCTTGCTCTTAGTATCGTCAATATCAAACATGTTTTCAAAGCCCACGGCAAAATCGATGAAACGGGTAACAAACTCATCGGTTACAGCAATATTGCCACTGGTTTGATAGGCTACATGTACATGGTGTCCTTGGTCCTGTAAGCGCATGAAAGTGCCTCCCATGCTGATGATATCATCATCAGGGTGCGGAGAAAATAGCAGCACATTTTTAGGGAATGGATCATGTCGTTCAGGATGAGAACTTCTTTGCTCAGTAGGTTTTCCGCCTGGCCAGCCGGTAATGCTGTCGCGCAACAAGTAAAATACCTGGAGGTTGATGGCATAGGCGTCTCCTTTTTCTACCAGCAAATCACTAAGCCCATTGTCATTATAATCATTATTGGTTAAACTCAGAATTGGTTTCTGCAATTTCAGTGAAAGGTTCACTACGGCGTGTTTCATGACCGTATCCGTCCAGGTACATTCTCCGGTAAGCCATGGACTTTTAAAACGTGTCAATTCTCCTGCTGCAGATTCATCCACCACAAAAAGGCAGTCATCGTGATTTTGTAGAAGCGATGCCGGTACATCTTCAGTATCATCTTCTTCAATTGCTTTTTGAATTACAGGGGCTTTGTTTTGTCCCCAGGCCATCAGTATAATTGACTTTGATTTCAAAATGGTACTGATGCCCATGGTGATCGCCATGCGTGGCACCTGACTCATATTCCCGAATTCATACGCATTGGCTAGTCTAGTGCTATTGTCTAAATTGATCAGTCTTGTTTTGGTGTAAATACCACTACCGGGCTCATTGAACCCGATATGACCATTCACGCCAATGCCCAATATTTGAAGGTCTAGCCCTCCGGCCGCTTCTATTTGTTTTTCGTAAGCGAGGCAATGTTCTTTGATCTGGTCTTTAGGAACCATACCATCAGGAAGATGATAATTGTCAGGATTGATATCTGTTTGTTCAAATAAATTCTTCCGCATGAAATAATGATAGCTCTGCAGCGCATCTTTATGCATGGGATAATACTGATCAAGATTAAAGGTGATCACATTTTTAAAGCTCAATCCTTCTTCGCGGTGCATGCGCACCAGTTCTGCATACATTGTTTTAGGGGTAGAGCCAGTGGCCAGTCCGATTACACAGGGTTTTCCGGCCGCTTCTTTTGCCCGGATCAATGAAGCAATTTCATTGGCTACAAAAACAGAACCCTCCTGTGGACTGGAAAATATTTTTACCGGAATTTTTTCTAATGAGTCGGTGAGGTCAATTTTAGACATAATATACGTATGGAGTAGTCTAAAATTACGCTTTTATTCTTTTTGAGCAAGGGGGAGGCTTGAAACGTTTAAAACGTTTAAGGGTTTAATTCGTTGAGGGGTTGAGGGGTTTAGCGAAGCCCCTATATTTATTCGGATAGCAATTTATTCAAGAATTCAAATTCTTTTATTAGGGAAGTATAACTATAAATTTATTCCGTCATCCTGATCCCGATAGCTATCGGGATCAGGATCCCACTCGCACTGATCTTTTTAATATTTTACCGAAGCGTATGGGATGCTTCGTTCCTCAGCATGACGTTCTGAAAAATGAGCTCTTCGCTAAACACATAAACAACTAAACGACTAAACAATTCACTTCCAACATCTTTAATTCACCTCGATCTCATCCACAAACAACCAGGCCGTATTACTGGCTCCGGGTTTTCCGGATGGGATGGTACCCCAGTTCTCAATCTGAACTTTTATGAACCGATTGCTGGTATTGCCAAATTTAACGGTCATGGTTCCATTGCTGTTGCTAGATACAACAAAATCGTCGGTGAGGCCCATCGACGTGTAATTAACCCCATCTTGAGAAGTAAAAACGGTAACGGTTAGGGGCTGCCAGATCCAGCTGCCTTCCTGGCGTAATGCATGAACAACTACCTGGTTGTAGGGCGAAGTGTTTCCCATATCAATGATCGCTTCACATCCGCTGAGGAATCCAAGGAATTCCGATGATTTGGCAAGGCCCTTTTTATTTTGCACGCCATTCACAAGGGTGAAGGCTCCATCGCCAGGATAGCTCTTAGAAGGAGCATTGTTGATGCTGATCTTCTTTCCGGTGGCCTTGTTGAAAATAAAATTTTGTTCAATGGTATTACTGATCTGCTCTTTTCCTTTGTAACTACTCGACAGTATGGTATTACTGGATTTGATCAGGATCGGGTTGCTATAATTTTTCCCTTGGCCCCAGTATAAATCAGACAAAACATCTTCTTTCTTGCCTTGTTCATTTTTTTGTGGAAGGTTCATTTGTATTTTTGAATCATCGTCCATGTATCGAATGGAAAGGGATTTGTCTTTTGTTTCCAGTTTATACAAAACGCCATCGTAATTTTCGGTGGGCAAAATAGTAGGAGACAGGTCGTAATAAGCACCGCTAAAATTGATCTTCACCTGTTTTAGTCTTTCAAAGATACCGGGCAATCTTTTTTCAAAATCATTCCAGTTTCTTTTTTCTTTTTGGCTCCAGAGTACTTCACTAAGTGCGATCATCCTAGGGAAGATCATATATTCTACTTTCTCCGGATTGGCCATATATTCAGTCCAAACATTTCCCTGTGCACCCAGAATGTATTTAGCTTGTGATGCATTCAGCACTGCTGGAATGGGCTCATATGCATATACTTTTTCAAGGGGCAGGTAGCCGCCAATGGTAACACTGTCTTCATTACGTGATTGACTATGGTCAAGATAGCAATGGCTACCGGGTGTCATGATCACGTCGTGATTATCCTTTGCCGCAGCAATTCCGCCTTCTTCACCACGCCAGCTCATCACGGTGGCATTGGGTGCCAGTCCGCCCTCCAGTATCTCATCCCATCCAATGATCTTTCTTCCCTTGCTGTTCAAATATTTTTCAATGCGCTGTATAAAATAACTTTGCAGGGCGTGTTCATCCTTGAGGCCTTCGTCTTTTATCTTTTTCTGGCAAACCGGACAAATTTTCCATCTTTCTTTGGGGCACTCATCGCCACCGATATGAATGTACTTTGAAGGGAATAGTCCCATCACTTCGTCGAGCACATCCTGCAGGAACCGGTAGGTACTATCGTTGCCAGCACAATAAACATCATCCAATACTCCCCATGTATCCATTACTTTATAAGGGCCTTTTGTACAACCGAGATAGGGATAGCTGGCCAGCGCTGCAGTGCTATGTCCGGGCATTTCAATTTCGGGGATCACTGTGATATACCGCTCCGCCGCATATTTCACGATCTCTTTCACCTGTTGCTGGGTATAATAACCGCAATAGGGGATACTATCGTACCGGTTGCTTCCATATCTTCCAATAAGGGTACGGTCGCGGCAGCTACCCACCTGCGTGAGTAAGGGATATTTTTTTATTTCTATCCGCCATCCCTGATCTTCGGTGAGGTGCCAGTGAAAATTATTGTATTTATAGGTAGCGAGATAATCGATATATTTTTTAATAAAGTTCACCGAAAAGAAGTGCCGTCCTACATCCAGGTGCATACCCCGGTAGGCAAAACGTGGATAGTCTTTGATGCTGCAGTTGGGTATATAATATTTTCCCGCTTTTTTCTGAACCAGTTGCATCAGGGTTTGGTAAGCATAAAAAGTACCAATGGCATTGCCGGTGATTTTGATCTGTTGGTTCTTTACTTCCAGTTCATAATATCCATCTGGGGTGTTTTTCTGAGGAATGCCCAGGTGTATTTCAGTTGGGAGTCCGTAAGAATGCGTGTCTCCATCAATGATCTTCGTGATGTGCAGTTTTTTTCGGAGATACTCTTGAAATAAAGGAGTGCCGTTATCGTCGGCATGTTTATCCATATCGTGCAGAATAAAACCAAATGGTTGCCTGATCTCACAGGATCCAGTACTGGCCTTTAGTTCAACGGGCATGGGTGTAATGGGATACTTGTTTTGTGCCACAGCATTCAGCATACTCAACACAAATAAACTACAGAGGATCTTTTTCATAAGCATTAATTTTTCAAAACCGGGATAATGATTTTACTGGCGTGTAATGCATCGTGATAAATACGGATGCTTGCTTTTTGAAAGTCAGCATCGTTGCAATGGTAAATATCTGTGAACTTTTGTGGATTCCTGTCGGCCAGTGGGAACCAGCTGCTTTGGATCTGCACCATTATTTTATGTCCTTTCTTAAATGTATGGGCAATATCCGGCAAGCTATATTTTACTTCAGTTATTTTCCCCGGAACAAATGGCTCGGGTTTTTCAAAGCTGTTACGAAACTTCCCGCGCATGATCTCGCCGCGGACCAACATCTGATAGCCTCCCATCGGGTATTCTTTACCGTTACCTTTACCATACACTGCTTTATCATATTGAAAATCGTCGGGGAAAACATCGATCAGTTTTACCACAAAATCGGCATCAGTAGTGGATAGACTGGTCATCAGATCGGCTACTACAGGTCCGCCCAGAGAAATATCTTCAGTAAGTACCTCGGTGCTAAAACTGAGCACATCTGTTCTTCTAGAAGCAAAACGCTGGTCGTCGGTCATGTATTCTCTTGTACGGCCAGTATGCACATCTTCCGTATAGGGCACCGGGTGAGCGGGGTCGCTGATGTATTCACTGAAACCTGTTTGAGGTGCTTTTGTAGGTTCAGGAGCAATATCTAAAGAAAGTTTTCCATTGTTCAGCAAGTATAAATTGCTATTCACCATATTGCGGGGAGGCCATTGTTGAAGCATTCTCCATTTGTTCTCTCCCGAAAAAAATATGTTGGCTTCAGCAATATCCCTAACCGTTCCTTTTAACCGAAGATAAAATTCAAAGAAGGGGATCTCGATATGCTGCTGATAATATTCACTTGTTTTTTCTCCGAACCGTACATTGCCCAGATAGCTACCATCGCTTCTGCCGCCCCATCCGCCATGAAACCAGGGGCCCATCACTAATCGGTTATCGGTATTCCTGCTTTTTGATTCAATTGATTTGTAAAGATTCCAGGCACCAAAACAATCTTCAGCATCAAACAATCCACCCACTACCAGCATGGCCGGCTTGATGTTGTCGACAAAATTTCTGGGGTTACGGGCTTTCCACCAGGCATCATAATCTGAATGGTTCATCATGTCGTTCCAGAAACGGATGCTATCGCCCATGATGGCAGAAAAATTCTTCAAGGCACCTGTCTTGAGGAAGAAATCATAGTTGTCTTGTCCGGGGATGCTAAATCCAGGACTACCCTGTGTTGTAGGGTGGGGCCTTGGTTTACCGAATCCACTGTAAAAACCGAAACCATCGAGTAAAAAGAAAACGCCATTGTGGTGAAAATCGTCGCCCTGAAACCAATCGGTTACCGGCGCTTGTGGACTAACTGCTTTCAGTGCGGGATGTCCGCTAAGGGCTGCCATGGTAGCATAGAAACCCGGGTAGGAGATACCGAATACGCCTACACGCTGATTATTTCCGGGTACATTTTTCACCATCCAATCGATGGCATCATAGGTATCACTGGCTTCATCAAATTCTGTTCCTTTTTTATTGGGATTAAAAGGTCGTACATCCATAAAATCTCCTTCGCTCATATATTTGCCGCGAACATCCTGCAAGGCAATGATGTATCCTGCTTTCAGGTAATTGATCCAGTAAGATTCATAGAGGCGAGAAGAAAATTTATCGGGCCCGTATGGGGAACAACTGTATGGAGTTCTAACAAACAGGATCGGATGTTTTTCTGCACTATCTGTTGGAACATAAATGGCCGTAAATAAATTTATACCATCCCGCATGGGGATCATTTTTTCAATTTTTGCATAATGTTCCCTAACCCAGGATGAATCAACATTTTGCGAAAGGCCGGTAAGAAAACAGAAGGCCAGTAAAATCAGGAGGGAATATTTTTTCATTTTGTATTGATTTGCGTGCTAAATTTAGTGAAACTAAAGATTGAATATGTCAAATAGAGCCGATATCATCGATAAATTTTATGCTTCTTTCCAAAAGCTTGATGCAGCTGGGATGAACAGCTGTTATAGCGAGGATATTGTATTCTCTGACCCTGTTTTCGGATTGCTCAGAGGGGACCAGGTACAGGCCATGTGGGAAATGCTTTGCAAAAACGCTAAGGATTTTGAACTTACCTGGTCAAAAAGTATAGAACTCGATGAAGAATACAGTACCTGCGAATGGGTGGCCAGCTACACTTTTTCAAAAACCGGAAGAAAAGTAGTGAATCGCATTAAAGCGCATATGCGATTTGCTGACGGGAAGATCATTGAACATAGTGATGCGTTCAGTTTACATGCCTGGAGTAAACAGGCATTAGGTTTCAGTGGCTGGTTGCTGGGATGGAGTTCATTCTATCAAAACAAGATCAAGATCCAGGCAAGAAGAAATTTGTTGAAATATATTGAAGCCAAAGGATAAGTAAAACAAATGCCATCCCTCTTGCATTTTATTTAAACATTTAGTATTTTTCTGATTATTCTTCACTTGCTGAGGTCTTTTCAATTTGACTTTAGTAATAAATCTAGTTTATGACAGAACTATTCCACGATTTTCCATGGTTGCCCACACTAGTAGGTGCATTGGGCTATTTTATGTTGGGTGCCATCTGGTATTCCAAGATATTGTTTGCCCCCAAATGGATCCAACTTACCGGTATTAATGTAGATGATCCCAACGCAAAAAAAGGCATGCTTACCCTGATGCTTTTGTCTGTGGTAGTAATGTTTATCAGCAGCATGGGTATTGCTATTTTGGCCGACAGGCTTGAATTACATGGCTGGATGAGTGGTTTGAAACTGGGTGCCTTAACCGGCGGCTTTGGGGCTGCGGCAATTTGTATTTCTTATTTATATGAGAAAAGGCCACTCGGATTACACCTCATCAATGGATTGTATACCATACTGGGCAATTGTATTGCCGGGGTGATCATTTGTATGATGAACTAAGGAGGCTTTATTCCACGATCGTAACTTTCACCATATTGGTGGGCAAATGCAGGGCTACTGGTGTGCTACCGGTATTCACTACTGTGTCGCCTGTAACCAGGAAGCCACGTTCTTTCAATATGCTTACCTGATCGGCAATGATATCGTCCAGACTTTCTTCTTCTGCATAATAAAACGCCCTTACGCCCCAACTCAAACTCAATTGGTTGATCAGCGATTTTTCCTTGCTGAGGATATAGAGGGGGGCTTTTGGTCGATAACTACTAAGCATAAACGCGGTGTAGCCACTTTGGGTCATACCAATAATGGCTTTGGCTGCAGCATCTTCTCCCAATTTACAGGCCACATAACAAATCGCATCACTCAGGAAAGAAGGGGAGTGGGGCTGTGGGGTCAGGATATCCTCCCGGTTATAATCGTATGCAGTATTCTCTACTTCTAAAATGATCTTGCTCATGGTTTCAACTACCAGTGTAGGGTAATCGCCCATTGCAGTTTCACCGCTTAGCATCACAGCATCAGCGCCTTCTAACACAGCATTGGCTACATCAGTAACTTCGCTTCGGTTGGGTTTGGTGCGTTCCATCATGCTTTCCATCATCTGTGTGGCCACAATAACCGGCTTGGCACGGTGCATACATTTGCGGATCAGTTCCTTCTGAATGGTTGGTACCTGTTCAACAGGAAGTTCTACGCCCAGGTCGCCACGGGCAACCATGATGCCATCGCTTTCCACAATGATGTCGCGAATATTTTTTAGTGCCTCGGGCATTTCAATCTTGGCGATCACTTTTATCATTGACTGCTTATCGCTGATCCTTTTCTTCAGGTCAATGATGTCGATCGCTTTGCGTACAAAGGAAAGTGCTACCCAGTCGAGGTTCTGTGAAATGATAAAATCCAGATCGGCCAGATCTTTTTCTGTGAGCGAAGGCATCGACAGTACTGAATCGGGGAGGTTCACACCTTTTTTGGGAAGCAGGGTTCCACCTAAGGTGATGCTAACTTTAATATCGGTATCGTTCAAGATCTCTTTTACCGCCACTTCCATTTTACCATCGTCGAGGAAGATGCGTTCGCCTACCTGAACATCCTGGGTGAGGTGGGGATATGATACATAAATCTTTTGGGAATTACCCATGATCTTGGTGGTGGTGAAAATGATGCTTTCTCCATCCTTCAATTCAATTTGACCATTTTCCAGGTCACCCACCCTTAATTTTGGGCCTTGCAGATCAGCAAGAATGGCAATATTTACCGGCTCAGTTTTATTGATCTGGCGGATATGATCAATTACTTTTAATTTGTCTTCATGACTGCCATGCGAAAAATTCAGACGAAATACATTCACACCTGCTTTCACCAGTTCAACTAGTTTTTCATAACTATCACAAGCAGGCCCAACGGTGGCTACGATCTTGGTTCGTTTCTGCGAATGGGCAATCCCTGCTTCCTTATCCATATTTCCGTGCAGGTATTTATTAATGTGCTTGCTCATGATCTAGTTGATTTGGATTTTAGGGGATTTGATGCACCATTTAACTTGCGAGGATCTTCACGATCTTCATCCATTCATCACTGATGCGTTGTTTTTTCTTAACCGCTTCATTCAGCGGCGTATAGTTCATTTTATTGTTCACGATCCCTACAAATACATTGTGCCTTCCTTCTACCAGGCATTCTACAGCATGGTACCCCATGCGGCTTGCAAGTACACGGTCCATACAACTGGGCGAACCTCCTCTTTGAATATGTCCGAGTATACAAACCCTGATCTCCATCAGGGGCAATCGCTCACGAACTACTTTGGCTACTTCTTCTGCTCCTCCAAATTCGTCGCCTTCGGCCACTACAATGATATTAACGAGTTTTTGTCTTCTCTCTTTTTCTGCCAGCTGCGTAATGATATCCTCGATCACCGTTTTTCTTTCCGGGATCAAAATGTTTTCAGCACCGGTGGAGATTCCACTGTGCAAGGCAATATATCCGGCATCACGGCCCATTACTTCAATGATGAATAATCTGTCGTGCGCCTCTGCCGTATCCCTGATCTTATCGATGGCTTCCACCGCTGTATTCACTGCTGTGTCGAATCCAATGGTAAAATCTGTTCCGGCAATATCCTTATCAATGGTACCCGGTAATCCAATGCAGGGGATATCGTATTCATTGCTGAAGATCTGTGCTCCCCTGAAACTTCCGTCTCCTCCAATGATCACCAATCCATTGATGCCATGCTTTTTCAGGTTCTCATAAGCTTTCTTTCTTCCTTCGGGTTCAAAAAACTCGAGGCAGCGAGAGGTTTTTAAAATGGTACCGCCGCGTTGGATGATATTGGCCACACTTCTGCTGTCCATTGGAACGATATCGTCTTCCACCATTCCGGTATATCCTTTCATGATCGCACAAACTTCTATGCCATTGTACAGGGCTGTACGAACAACGGCACGGATGGCCGCATTCATACCCGGACTATCACCTCCCGAGCTCAGTACACCTATTTTTGTAACCTTGTTCTTCATTGCTTTAGATATAATAAAGGCAAAATAATAATAGTGTCAAAAATACACATTAAAATCCAAATGGACAGCATTCAGCTTGATTTTTGTATATATCAGATTTTATGTATACAAGATGCCATGCTATAATGGGTCTTTGATACAGAATACAATATCAAATTGTTTAATGGCTTTACATTCTTTCCGGAACCCCAATTCCCAACAAATGCATTCCGCTTTTGATCAGGTTGGCAGTTAAGATGACCGTTTTGATACGGAGTTGTTGTTTTTCTTCTGTCTCTGCATTGGCCACCGAATGCTCGGCATAAAAACTATTGAACGATTTTGCGAGATGGAATACATAATTAGCCACCACGGATGGATTCTGTTCTGCACTGGCTTGATCAAGCACCACCGGATATTGTTCGGCCATCAGCAATAATTCTTTTTCTGCGGGCAACAACTGCATTTGGTTAACCGATTCGTTTTTTACCGTAATGCCGTCGGCCTCTATTTTTCTTAATATGCTTTTTATTCTGGCATGGGTGTATTGTACAAATGGTCCGGTGAAACCATGGAAGTCGATACTTTCTGCAGGATTGAATACCATGGTCTTTTTAGGATCTACCCTTAGCAGGTAAAATTTCATAGCGCCCAATCCGAGTGTTTCATAAAGTGCCTTCAGGTCTGCTGGTGAAAAATCTTTTACTTTTCCAAGCGCTTCTGTATGTTCACTGGCGGTACTGATCATTTCATCTACCAGGTCATCTGCATCTACCACGGTGCCTTCCCGGCTTTTCATTTTTCCGGTGGTGAGTTCAACCATGCCATAGCTTAAATGAAAAATATTATCGGCATTCGGCATGCCTAATTTCTGACAGATCAATTGCAGCACTTTCATATGATAGTTCTGCTCATTGCCGATCACATAAATGCTTTGGTCTATTTTATACTGGTTGTATTTTTGTAAGTGTAGCCCTATGTCCTGGGTAATGTATACCGCAGTACCATCGCGGCGCTGAACGATCTTTTCATCCAGTCCATCAGCCGTAAGGTCGATCCAGATGCTATTGTCTTCCTTCTGATAAAATACTTTTTTCTCCAGTCCCTGTTGCACAATATCTTTCCCGAGCAGGTAGGTATTGCTTTCGTAATAGATATGATCAAAATCGCTTCCGATCTTTTTATAGGTAACGTCAAACCCTTCATACACCCATCCGTTCATGGTTTTCCAAAGTTCAATTACTTCGGGTTTACCAGCCTCCCAGTCGAGCAGCATCTGTTGCGTGGCCTTCATAATGGGCGCTTCTTTTTCTGCAGTTTCTTTATCGGCCCCTGCTGATATCAGTGCTTCTACCTGCTTTTTATATTCATCATTGAATCGTACATAGTAATCTCCTACAAAATGATCACCCTTGGTATTGGTAGAAGCAGGAGTAGCACCTTCTGCAAATAATTGCCAGGCGATCATGCTTTTGCAGATATGGATACCGCGGTCGTTTACGATACATGATTTGATCACTTCGTAACCATTGGCTTTTAAAATTTCGGCTACGCTCCATCCAAGAAAATTATTTCTCAGGTGGCCCAGGTGAAGGGGTTTGTTGGTATTGGGCGATGAATATTCCACCATCACTTTTTTTCCATTCGATGGTTTCTTGCCAAAATCAGCATCCTGATAATTTTCCTGCAACAGGTTGATCCAGTAGTTATCCGATACCGTTAAGTTTAAAAAGCCCTTGATGATATTGAAAGCAGAAAAATACTGGGGGTATTCTTTTGTCAGGGATGTTCCCAATTGATTACCCAAGGCATCAGGCGATAACCCAAGGGGTTTCAACAGCGAAAACATCACAATGGTGTAATCGCCCTCAAATTCCTGCTTGGTTTGGTTTACC
>CAIRHQ010000122.1 GCA_903878475.1 uncultured Bacteroidota bacterium
CAGCAACAAATTGAATATCAACTAAAAAAAGGGAGAATGATGTGATAGGAAATCCTCAGTTTGCCAGTTAGCTAAATTTAATTAACTTCAGAGCTATTAATCACTTGTGACAGAACGCTATGAAGAAATTTTTACTGGTTTTTTCCCTGATAATTATTGGCCAAACAAAACTTTCTGCTCAATCCTGTTTTAATATTAATGCAGGAAATGACACGACCATCTCTTGTTTGCAATCATGCCTTGATTTAAAAGCCAGAGTGCCCAATATTAAGACTTCAGAAACTTACCAAGTAGTTCCTATTGCTTATGCGCCTTATCCATATACAAGCCCATTAGGCAATGAATTAACTGCACTTTATGCAGATGATCTGTTTTCCAATGCCATTAATCTTCCATTTACTTTTTGCTTTTATGGTCAAAATTATACCCAGATCGTTGCCGGCTCAAATGGCGTACTAACTTTTGATGTAGCTACTAATCAAAATACTGATGAATCTTATGTTATAGCTGGAGGTAATGCTTTACCCTATGCCGGCGGCGTACCAGGTAATATCGGAATATTTTATGCCCCAAGAGCTAGTATATTTTTAGGTTATTATGATATGGACCCGAGATCAGGCGAATCACCCCCAGAACGAAAAATTGAATGGCGACTTGAAGGTACCGCCCCCTGCAGAAAATTAGTGATCTCCTATTACCACCTTGATTTTTATAATAGCGGTGGTTGCCAGGGACAGGGATTATTGTGTACCATGCAAGCGGTGCTATATGAAGGAACCGGCCTGATCGATATGTTTTATGAAAATAAACCAAGCTGCCTAACGTATCAAAATGGTTTAAGTATTGCCGGATTACAGAACTGGGGACAAAACCAAGCAGTAACACCTCCAGGAAAAAATTGTACAGTTTGGAACGCCGTAAATGAGGGAAACAGATATATACCCAATGGAAGTACTTCATTGGTTAATCGGGTTGAATTGTATAAAAACGGAACACTGATTTCTACCGCCACCAATACTGACCTTGGTAATGGTCAATTGGAATCATTGTTCAGCAACGTTTGCCAATCGGAAGATAGCATGAGCTATGTGGTTAAGGCATTTTACCAGCGTTGTGATAATCCAGCAATAGAAACTGAGGCCTCCGACACCATGATCGTGTACAAAAATTTAAGTCCGATCAATACTACCGTGGCAAATCCACTTTGCTATGGCGGTCTTGGTACAATAACTATTACCAATCCCGTGTCTCCTAACCTCGAATTTTCTATTGATGGTGGATTGAACTGGCAGAACTCGCCTGTATTTAATGTTCCTGCTGGAAACTATACCATCCAGGCACGCGTGATCGGTTCTTTATGCGGGGGATCTACCACAGCAATTGTTACAGAACCAACCCAGCTTACTGCCCGCTCCTTCCCTACGGCTGCAAGTTGCACCAATAAAGACGGAGTGATCAATATAAATGCCTTGGGCGGAACTCCTGCCTATGCTTATTCTATTGATGGTGGACTAACGTATCAGGCCAGTAATAGTTTTACCGGATTATCGGTGGGCATCTACAACAATATCTTGGTGAAAGATGCTAATGGCTGTAAGATCAATTTAGCTGAACAGGTTAGTTTGAATGATACCATGCGCCTTACCCTTGGTCCTGATTCTACGATCTGCTTTGGCAATTCCCTTACGCTGATTCCGCAAACAAATGCCCTAACGGATACATTTAAATGGAGACCAGCAGCATCCTTGAATTATGATACTGTTAGAACACCTATTGCAACGCCCATCGATACAACTACATATATCCTAGATGCGAAATGGGGTGTATGCAGAAGATCAGATACCATCACCATCAACGTATTACATAAACCGGTTCCAAATGCCGGAGCCGATACTACCATCTGCGCAAAAACCCCGGCCTTCCTGCATGGAAGCGCTAGCAATACTTCTGGACAGGTTTATTTTACCTGGGCCCCTGTATCAGCATTGCTTACTTACATAACCCCGGATTCGAGCTGGGCAATGGTATTACCCGACTCCTCGCAGCAGTTCATTTTTACTGTAAAAGATGGTTATGGCTGTAATTTCAATGTATCAGATACCATGAAGGTATTCATCGATCCTCCAGTACCAGCCTTTGCCGGAAATGATACCAATGCAGTAAGAGGTGTTCCACATCAACTGCTGGCAAGCGGCGGCGCTACTTATTTATGGTCGCCCACAGGCAGCTTAAACAACCCATTCATTCAAAATCCACTGGCTACATTATTTACCGATACTTATTTCAGGGTAAAAGTAACCGATGTATTCGGATGCAGTGCCACCGATGATGTGTTCATAAAAGTTTATGAAGGACCCACGTATTATGTTCCAAATGCGTTTAGCCCTAATGGTGATGGATTGAATGATATATTCAGACCCATCCCCGTTGGTATCAGCGTAACAGAATATTTCAATGTATTCAACCGCCTCGGTGAACTGGTTTTTCAAACCAACCAATGGCTGAAAGGCTGGGATGGTAAATACAAGGGTAAAAATGCTTTGGCAGGTACTTATGCATGGGTCATCAAAGGAATAGACCGAAATAACAGAGCAGTAGAAATGCAAGGTACCGTTATCCTGATTAGATAAAATCCTTTACAATACACTAGCAATAAGCCTCTATGAATCTCATCTATTTATCTATCCACATATGGTTGATAAATAGATGAGATCTACGGAAATCCTTTCTTTTAAAAATTTGGTATGTTTGCCCCATGAATTGGAGTGAAATAAAATCAGTGAGGGTTGCTATTTTAGACCTGTATGAAGGGGCTGCTAACCAAGGTATGCGTTGTATCCGCGAAATACTGAATCAATTTGCCGAATCCAATAATATTGACCTCAGCTTTGATGAATTTGAAGTGCGTATCAAACATGAAGTTCCAGATCTAAGCTACGATATCTATATCTCCAGTGGAGGCCCCGGCAGTCCGCTCGACAGCGAAGGCAGTGAATGGGAAGCAAAATATTTCCAATGGTTGCATAAAATTGAAAACTGGAACGCATCTGAAGCGCATACTCAAAAAAAACAGGTATTCTTCGTTTGCCATTCTTTCCAACTAATATGCAGGCATTATAAGATCGCAACAGTAACCAAAAGGAAAAGCACCTCGTTCGGTGTTTTTCCGATCCATTTATTGCCAGAAGGAAATGAAGAATCCATCTTCAACGATATGTCCAACCCATTCTATGCAGTGGATAGTCGCGACTGGCAGGTAACCATGCCCCATCATAATAAAATGAAACAAATGGGCGCCTCCATCCTGGCCATCGAAAAAGAAAGGCCCCATATACCCCTCGAAAGAGCTATCATGGCTATTCGCTTCAATGAATATATGTTCGGCACCCAATTTCATCCCGAAGCCGATGCCATTGGTATGAGCATATACCTGCAAACAGAAGAGAAGAAAAAAACGGTTATCGAAAACCACGGACAGGCAAAATGGGAATCAATGATTGAACAACTGAATGACCCCGATAAGATCATGTGGACCTACGCCCATATTCTTCCCAATTTCTTATTCCAGGCCGTAGAACGCATGCAACCGGCTGAAGTGTAAAAAAACGTTCTTCTGTTTAACATTCCCGCATTTCATTTCACTAATTCCCCTCAACACAATAGTTCCTATTATTGAGCAGGGTTTAACCCTTATTGTTTAAATTTATACTCAAAATATTATCCGCCAATGATCAAAGCCCTAAGGCAACGCTTCAATGCCGAATTCACTAAGGAAAAATATGATGCTTATATGGTAAAAATTGAGCAGCTGGAACCTGGTTCGCTTGATTTCAGAAATGCTGAAACCCCCATTTTTGTACCAAAGGATTTTACAGAAAAAATGTTGACTGCCTGTGAAGACATCATTGACGTAATTGTAGACCCTTCATTTATTTCACTCACCAACCGCGGTATTCCCGCCAACCTGAAAATACCTAACGAGAATAAACACCCGCAATTTGTGGTCTTTGATTTTGGTATCTGTGAAAATTCTACCGGTGCACTGGAACCCCAGTTGATCGAGATGCAGGGATTCCCTACCCTATATGCTTTTCAGGCATTTCACTCAGCCTTGACCGCCGAATATGCTCATCTTCCAGAAAATTTTTCGGCTTACTTGAATGGCTACGATGAAGCTACTTATATACAATGCATGAAAGACATCATCGTTGGTGATCTTGATCCACGTGCGGTGGTCCTACTGGAAATATTCCCCGAAAAACAGAAAACCAGGATCGATTTTTATTGCACCGAAAAATTACTGGGCATCAAAACCGTTTGCTTAACCAAATTGGTCGCCGAAGGCAATTCCCTATACTATGAAGACAAGGGCGAAAAAATACAGATCAAGAGAATATATAACCGCTTGATTTTCGATGACCTTGAAAAACAGGACGGACTCGGCGAGGTAGTTGATCTTACAAAGAACTACGATGTAGAATGGGTGCCACATCCCAACTGGTTCTATCGCATCAGTAAATTCACCCTACCCTTTATCAACAATCCATTTGTTCCCAAAACATTTTTCCTGAATGAATTGAAACAAATTCCAACGGATCTGGAAAACTATGTATTGAAACCCTTATTCTCCTTTGCCGGCATGGGCGTAGTGATCGATGTGAAACAAGAAGATATTGATGCGGTAACAGATCCTGAAAACTGGATATTGCAACGCAAAGTAAAATATGCCGATGTGATCCAAACACCTGATGAACCAGCCAAAGCAGAAATACGGCTTTTTTATTTCTGGAAAGATGAATGGACAAGGCCGATTGCGGTGCATAATCTGGCCCGATTAAGCAAAGGTAAAATGATCGGCACCCGCTATAATAAGAACAAGGAATGGGTAGGCGGCAGTGTGGCCTTCTTTGAAAAATGAAATAACTCTTGTAATCTTCAACCTATATAAAATGAAAAATACTGCAACCTTATTCAACAAATGGCTCGACCAATTGGATACGCTTTTAACGAAATCCGCTTCACAAAAAAATCCTGCTCTTTGGTTATACCAAAATAATGCCCGTACACCTTTGTTTATGCTGGAAGGCCTTGCCAAATTATACGCAGGCATCCATAATAAGAAAAAATTCACCAAACTGAAAGCGCAATTCAAATTGCTGGAAGATGTATTGGGCAGTATCGATTACTATGATAGTTTCGCTAAGGAATTCAGTAAGAATAAAAAAATACCTGCTGCCATTACCGGTTACCTGCAGGCGCAAACCCGCGAAAAGATTCAAAGTTTGAATGAAGCCTTAAAAGAGCATGGATGGATCGGCAGCGAGGAAAAAAGAACCGATACCATCAGAAAGAAATTAAAGAAAGCCGATTGGAAATCATCCAAAGCCGAGATAAAAGGCATGCTTGATTTTTATAAAACATCCATTACCGAAATCGTTGCCTTCACCGGAAAAACAAATTTCCACTTCGAAAATGTGGAAGCCGATGTACATGAACTCAGGCGCAAACTTCGCTGGCTCAGTATTTATCCGCAGGCGCTTCAAGGTTGCGTACAACTCAGCAAACAAAAGACCAGCGACAAAACGCTAACCAAATACCTCACTAAAGAGATCATCAATTCACCCTTTAATAAAATGCCCGATGCAGGGGACAACAAACATTTCTTGTTGCTGGAACAAACTCATTTTTATGCGCTCAGCTGGATGATCGCTGAACTAGGCAAACTAAAAGACACCGGACTAAGGGTAATTGCCATTAAAGAAGCCCTGCAACAGGTATCTGTAACAGATCATGTGCAAGCCCTGAAAAAAGCCTATACCTATACCGGTAGTTTACAACCACAAATAAAAAATCTGCTCCTAAAAGCAGATCAAATTTGTAAAGCATATTTCAAGGAGAAACAATTGCAAAAATTAGTGATCGGTACAGCAGCTACTTTGAAATAAGGTTTGATAAATTAACGTAATAATGACCTGACCAGCTTTTCCAGCTCATGGCCATTGGCATCAATGGCTACGATCATACCTGTTTTATCAAGCAAAAAAGTAGTGGGGATCTCGTCAACAAAATATTTTTCAGCGGCTTTAGCTGCCCATCCCCCATTATCATTTACCTGGGTATACAACAATTTATCCTTTCGGATGGCCTTTTCCCAGGCAGCTTTCTTGGTATCAATAGAAACGGCATAAACCTCAAATCCCTGGTCGCGGAATTTTTTATACAATTTCACTACTTCCGGGTTGGAAGCCCTACATGGGCCGCACCAACTGGCCCAGAAATCGACCAGCACTACCTTACCCTGAAAAGAAGACAGGGAAACCAAACTATCCTGCACATTGGGTAAACTGATCTCCGGTGCCATCGTTCCCGGCTTTAACTGTGCCATGGATGAACTTGCAAAAAATACAACCGCCAATAATGAACACAATATTTTCATGAACAACATTTTTTCTTGAAGAATCTGGAAACCCATTTTAAAAAAGCACGAATCGTTTTCATAATTTATAGTGAGGTTCACAAGTACCATCGACGATACTCAACAGCAGTAGATTAATTTATAAAACCCCATTGAATGCCAAACCGGATCATAAGACCCGGCGTAGGATAATGGGGTGCCGCAAAATTATTGTTGGTAAAGCCGAAACCATTGGTAAAACTCATGGTATTGAGGTTTTCGGCCCGAACAAATGCAGTAAACGATTTGATCCTGAAATGAAAGAAAGCACTGATATCCGGACGATTGCTCAGGGTTACCGTATCCTGTGGCATGAACTGCCCCATTACCGGCGAATAATTATATCCTTTATAAGGCGTGTAATACCGAACCTCTATGCCCGTGCTTACATTCAGATTTTTAAAGTACTGCCCTTCAAATGCCAGTCGGTTTCGGGTAAACAGCAATGGCACCTTCACCGGCGAAGCCCCATCGGTTTGCTGGGCCACCAGATCCACATACCAGTTCCATTTTTTAGTAAGCTTTATTTTCTTAGAAGCAAATACTTGCAGCAGATTAATGACCTTGCTGCTTTGTGCTGTATGGAAATAGTCGGTGAAATAGCTGTAATTAGTAATCAGGTGGTTCTTAAACGCCAGGTTCACGAAAGCGTTGTTGGCGGTTGCCCCAAAACTGATGATATTCTCTTTTTTGGTCAGACTATAACTATTGAAATTGAACGAAGAACCATTGTTATAAATATAAGATGGGCTTCGGTTCACGTTGGTAAAGAAGATACTTACCGCTCCGAATCTTTTATCGAAATACCTCCCAATACTGGCGTTCACACTATAATCACCATGATTGAACCCATTTAGATAATATTCGCCCTTGGCCAGCACATCCCATAATTTGTTGCGGGTCTTATTGCGGTATTCGGCATGCAACACCAAATTGTATAAATTGGTAGTGCCTCCTTTTAGTTCGCCCTTGATATTTTCTAACCGGGCCCCTGCCAGAAAAAACTGGGCCGGATTTTTTGTTTCGGGGAACTGCAACAAGGAAAAATCATTACTGATCACGGTCCACTTTTCGCGAACATAAAAACTATCCGTGCTTCTTCTCAGGCTGGTATCATACCATGCTTTATAGATCAACGAATCGGCAGCATAATCCCTGAAATTATACTGATAGGTATTCAGGTTGAAACTGTACTGCAAACGCAACTTCGGATAAAAAAGGAATTCGCGGGTGGTATCGTTGATGTTGATGGTATCTCTTTTTCCGAGATCGTAGGTTTGGCGCAGGAAAAAACTAAAGTCTTTGTATACATTTCCGGTGATCACCGATGCATTGAACGGATTGGGCTGAAAAAGATTGGCCCCACCCAGGTTAACAGGAATGCTAAAACGCTTTTTCTTGTTCTTGTCGTACAACAAGGAATCAGATTCTATCCCGCCATTTTCAGAGTTCTTAATGGTATTTCCCATTAGTACAAAATAGGCAGCATAACGTTTACGCTTACCCTGGTAAGTACTAAATATGCGGAAGTTCTTATGATTGGTATTCTGCGTTACAAAAAATCCGGGAGCACTGATGAGGCGATAATCCATCCCGAAATTCCAATTCGGCCTCGGGTTCTGAGTATGGAATACTTTGATCATCTGTTCCTTCCCTGATGCGAGCTGATATCCCAACTGAGTAAAAGGCCGGTTGGTCTTATAGAATTTAGTACCCTCAAGGGTATATTTGTAAATGTCAAATGCATGGAAACCTGCGTCGAATCCGGGTTTAACAAATGGCTTAAAGATCATTGAATAAGCCGCTGCTCCATTATTACCCAGGTATTGGTAAGCGGACGGCAGTGAAAAATAGCGATCGAAATCATTGATCGAAGAATCTAGCGTATTATTTTTTACTGAATCCAGGAATTTGTATGTGATGGAGATGGAATCTTTACGGTCGTCGCGATGCTCAAAGCCAATGGAGTCTTTCCTAGCGTTGTTGTTTCCACTTCCGAAATTAGAAGCCCGGCTACCGATCTCATCCAGCACACCACGCTGCTGGGCAAGCAAAGGCTGAATCAACCCGCAACAGCACAACATGAAAATGATCAGTTTCTTCATTGTTATCTTATCCTGAATAAATATAAAGTTTTATAAGCGGCCGATCAGTTCACTGAACAGGCGGATGAAATTCGGTTCTGCGGCTTTAGCTGCTTCCAGCACTTCTTCATGTGTAATGGCGTTTTCTTCATCGCGTATACCCACATCAGTTATCACACTCATGGCAAATACCGGAATGCCCATATGCACCGCCGTTATCGCTTCGGGTACGGTACTCATACCCACCGCATCGCCCCCCATGGCCAGGATCATCTTGTATTCGGCACGCGTTTCAAAAGTTGGTCCGGTTACCGCTACATATACTCCCTCTTTAACATCAATTCCATTCTCAACCGCTATTTTCTTCATCAGGCTGATCAATCCTTTTTTGTAAGGCTCACTCATATCCGGAAAACGAGTACCCAATTCCTTTTCATTTTTACCAATCAGGGGGTTAGGCACCAGCTGACTGATATGGTCATTGATGATCATCAGATCACCTACTTTCAAAGAAGGCTCTACCCCACCGGCAGCATTACTCAATAACAGGGTTTGTATACCCAAGAATTTCATTACCCGAATGGGGAATACTACCTGCTGAGCCGAATATCCTTCATAATAATGAAATCTTCCGGCCATGGCTACCAATTTTTTCCCATTCAATTCGCCCAGGATCAGTTTGCCACTATGCCCCTCTACCGTGCTCACCGGGAAATGAGGAATATCCGCATAAGGGATCTCCTTGATGATCTTGATCTGCTTGGTAAAACTACCCAACCCACTACCCAATACAATACCCACAGAAGGCTGCACATCGCATACTGATTGAATATATGCAACCGCCTCCCTAATTTTTTCCATCATAAACATTGACTTTTTTGTAGTGTACAAAGGTAACGGAAACAACTGTTAGAAAATAGATAATATGGGGAAACTGAAGCTGTTGGAGTTGGAGGTTGTCCCGAAAGCTTTCGGGAGGAAGTTGGAGGTTGGAAGTTGGAGGTTGGAGGTTGGAGGTTGGAGGAAAGTTCATAGTTTGCGTACCCCAACCTTAAACCTTAAACCTTAAACCTTAAACCTTAAACCTTAAACCTTAAACCTTAAACCTTAAACGACTTAAACCTTAAACGTTTTAAACGACCTCTCCCCCTCCCCAATCCGTTTTTCCATTATCTTTGCAAAAAAATTCCAGCAAATGAATCTCCACGAATATCAAGCCAAAGAATTACTAAAAAGATACAATGTTCCCGTACAGGAAGGTATTGCCTGTAATACCCCCGGAGCAGCAGAAGAAGCTTACAAACAGATCCATACGCAGTATGGCAGCAAATTCGCTGTGGTTAAAGCCCAGATCCATGCTGGTGGACGCGGAAAGGGTAAAATTGCCGGTACCGAACAACGTGGTGTGGCAGTGGGCAAAAATGCTGAAGAAGTATTACAAATAGCACAGAATATTTTAGGAGGTACCCTCGTTACCCTTCAAACAGGACCAGCAGGTAAACTGGTGAAAAAAGTACTGGTAGCGCAGGATGTGTATTATGATGGTCCGAACCCGGTTAAAGAATTTTATTTATCTATTTTATTGGATCGTACCAAGGGTCAGCATGTGATCATGTACAGCACCGAAGGCGGAATGAATATTGAAGATGTAGCCCATGATACTCCAGAAAAAATATTCAAAGAATGGGTATACCCAGGTGGTATGCTGATGCCGTTCCAGGCCAGAAAGATCGCTTTTAACCTCGGACTATCAGGAGAATCTTTTAAGAATGCCGTAAAATTTGTTACGAATTTATACAATGCTTATGTAGGATTGGATTGTTCCATGCTGGAAATAAATCCTTTGTTTAAAACCAGTGATGACAAGATCATTGCGGTTGACTGCAAGATGAATGTTGACGACAATGCGCTCATGCGCCATGCTGATATCGGCACATTAAGAGATGTGAGTGAAGAAGATCCTACCGAAGTGGAAGCCGGACATTATAACCTCAACTTTGTTAAACTGGATGGCAATGTAGGTTGTATGGTGAACGGAGCCGGATTGGCGATGGCCACCATGGACATGATCAAACTCAGTGGTGGTGAACCAGCCAATTTTCTGGATGTGGGTGGTACTGCCAATGCACAAACAGTGGAAGCCGGTTTCCGAATCATTATGAAAGACCCTAAAGTAAAAGCCATCCTCATCAATATATTCGGTGGTATTGTACGTTGCGATAGAGTAGCACAGGGTGTAATAGATGCTTATCAATCGATCGGCAATATCAATATCCCCATCATCGTTCGCCTGCAAGGAACCAATGCTGATGTGGCTAAGAAATTAATTGATGAAAGCGGATTGAAAGTAGAAAGCGCAATCGAACTCAGCGAAGCTGCTGCGTTGGTGAACAAAGCTGTTGCTTGATCATCTTCATAAATATTTTCCCATCCCGCCCATTTCGGCGGGATTTTTTTATTCTAAGATCTAAACCTTAACATAGCGGCAGCTTTACAAAGAATGAAGTGCCCGCTCCCAAACTGGTCTCAAACCAGATCTCGCCCTTTGCCTGCTCCACAATACCCTTACACATCGCGAGTCCGAGCCCTGTACCCGAAGTCTTCGTAGTAAAATTAGGCGTAAATATTTTCGATTGCATCTCTTCTGGTATGCCATTACCATTGTCTTTTACCCTAATTTGAACAAACCCTTCCAACAATATTTCATCAATAATGATCTCGGCGGTTCGGCCTTCCGGAACCGATTGCAACGCATTTTGAAACAGGTTGGTGAACAACCGATTGATATGTGTACGATCGGCAAATATCTTCAGTTCCATGGAAAGCGGATGCCATTCTAATTGGAGATTTTCTTCCATTGAATGCAATTGCGTAATGGATCGTAAGGATTCATGCAGGTCAAAAACCTCATTATGCGGATTGCCGATATTGGCAAACTGACTGAATTCACCGGCGATCTGATTCAAGTGATCGATCTGCTCCACCAATGTCTGCGCTACATTTGCCGTCAGCTCTTTTACATTATCCGATTTATTACTGATGGCTTTTTGCAGGTACTGCAAACTCAGCTTCATGGGCGTAAGCGGATTTTTGATCTCATGTGCTACCTGCCTGGCCATTTCTCTCCAGGCACCCTCGCGCTCACTTTTCGCCAGGGCCGCCGCACTGGCATCGAGCTTGCCTACCATTTTATTATATTCTTTCACCAATTCACCGATCTCATCTTTACGATTCCAGTTGATGGCTTCGTTCAACTGCCCCAGGTTCACCGCTTTCATCTTATCACTGATGAAGGAGAAGGAACGGGTAATTCTATTTGTGAGGAACATAGCTACAATTCCTGCAATTAAGAAAATGAATGCATTGAGGTTAATGATCGTAACCAGGAAATAAGAGATCTCTGATCGTAATTTACTTTGTGAAGTAAAATGTGGGATATTCAAATAGGCATACTCTTTTCCTGTTTCATCAATCACCGGTACATAGTTGCTTACATAATTCAGTTTACCAATTCGTTCTTCCTTGAAATATTGAACTTCTTTTAATTTACTAAGATGATAATATGCCTGCGGATCCATCTTCGTGCTCACGATTCCCTTTTGATAGGGAAGCGCAAGTGAGGAAACCTGCAAATTTCCATCAAGATCATACAGGTTAATATCAAAAGCATGGATCTCTGATATCTTGATCAGTATCTTTTCCAGCTTTTCGCGATAACCCTCATCATATACTTTCACTACATCATCAAATACCGA
>CAIRHQ010000123.1 GCA_903878475.1 uncultured Bacteroidota bacterium
CATTTCAGGATGGACCGGATGCAGGGGATACTGGTAAGTGCCATGTTGCAAAGCCAACAGTGCTGGCTACCCGAAATTAGCGAGCCCGTAAAATTCGGGGAATGGGTAAAATTACCTGTTGGCGGAGCGCAAAAATTCATTGCCCATTGCCTGGAGCAGGATGAAAAAAAATCACTGATCAACCAAATAAAACCTGGGTTGGATCAACAGATCCTTATCGGACCGGAAGGTGATTTTACCGAGGCGGAAATTTCGCTGGCATTAGAGCAAGGGTTCATTCCGGTATCGTTGGGTCCCAACAGGCTCAGGACCGAAACGGCTGGAATGCTGGCTGCTGCTTTATTCAGCCTGGTCTGATCCATGATGCGTAGGTTCGGGGATCACCGGTTCGTTCAATTTCACCACATGTTTTTTCTGCTGTCTGCTCATCATGGTCATGTTAAGCACTTCCACAATAAAAGAAAAGGCCATTCCGAAATAGATATAATTTTTCAGGTGTAACTGATGGGCCGATTCGGCATCCCAACCTTCAATGATGAGGCTTAAACCGATCATCACCAGAAACGATA
Source organism: uncultured Bacteroidota bacterium (assembly GCA_903878475.1). GTDB lineage: Bacteria > Bacteroidota > Bacteroidia > Chitinophagales > Chitinophagaceae > Ferruginibacter. Next base: position 570 of record CAIRHQ010000123.1, read on the forward strand.
AGGCCAGCATTTTCAAGGTAGGGTGTTTATGGATGAAGCCGGAAATGGCGGGACTGAACAGGAACATGATGATCATGGCGATGATCACCGCGGCGATCATGATCTCCACATATTTGGCGGTACCTCCTGCGGTAATGATGCTGTCGAAGGAGAACACGGCATCAATGACCATGATCTGAATCAGCGCCTGCGACAAGCTTAGTCCTTTTTTTTGCTGAAGCTGGTTAGGGTCTTCTCCTTCCAGTTTGCCATGGATCTCTTTCACCGATTTATAGATCAGGAATAATCCGCCGCCCAGCATGACCAGACTGGCCAGGTCGAAACCCTTGCCAAACCAGCTTTCCGGAATAATATAATTTCCCTTTTGCGAAAGCAGCCATCCGAGTCCGTACAACAATATACTGCGTACAATGATGCCCGTTATCATCCAGAACCTGCGGGCTTTCTTCACGTCTTTTTGCGGAAGGCGGTTCATGATGATGCTTACAAAGATCACATTGTCGATACCGAGTACAATTTCAAGCACTACCAGGATGAAAAAACTAATGATGCTTTCGCTGGTGAATAAATGTTCCATACAATTGATTTGCGTTTATCCGTTGGGGTATAAATTCCGATATATTTTTTTTACGATGGCCGGTCCTTCATACACAAAACCTGTCCATACCTGCAGCAACCTTGCACCGGCTTCCAGTTTCTCCCGTGCGTCCTCGGTGGTAAAAATTCCGCCGCTGGCCATGATGGGGATCTTACCATTTGTTTTTTCGTAAATGTATTTAACCAGCAACGTAGTTTTTTGTTTCAGGGGAAGTCCGCTCAATCCGCCTGCTCCCATTGATGCTACTTCTGTGGCCGGTGTGGTCAGGCCTTCGCGACTGATGGTGGTATTGCTTACCACCAGTCCATCGAGTTGTATCTGTAAAGCCAGTTCGATCACTTCATCAGTTTGTTCAATACTAAGGTCGGGTGCAATTTTCAGTAAAATAGGTTTGGGTTTTTCCTGCAGTGTATTCAGTTCTTGCAAATTGGTAAGGATCTGGTGCAGGGCATCTTTTTCCTGCAAGGCACGGAGGCCGGGTGTATTCGGACTGCTAACATTCACTACAAAATAATCAACCCATGGGTGTAATTTAAGGAAGCAGGTTTCATAATCTTTCCAGGCCAGTTCATTGGGAGTGATCTTGTTCTTGCCAATATTTCCGCCAATGATCATTGGAGCTTTTGGTGAAAGGTTAACCAGATTTCGCTCACGCCATTTTTTTAAGCGTTCTGCAGCGGCTTCCACGCCTTCATTATTAAATCCCATCCTGTTGATCAGGGCCTTGTCTTTCGGAAGCCTGAACAATCTGGGTTTATCATTGCCCGGCTGAGGCAGGGGAGTAACTGTTCCGATCTCTACAAACCCAAAGCCCAGCATTTCCAGTTCGTTGAGGTAGCTCGCATTTTTATCAAAACCCGCCCCAAGTCCAATGCTGTTGCGGAACGTCAATCCAAATTCTGAGATCACCGGCCCCGCTTTGGGTTGAAATAAAGCACTTAAACCTTTTTTGAAAAGGCCCACCCGGCAGATTAATTTCAACCAATGCATGGCGAAATAATGCACCTGTTCGGGGTCAAATAAAAATAGCAAATTTCGGATCAGTCGGTAGATCATCTTGCTGCGAAGATAGTTTGAGTTTTCCGTTTTGGC
>CAIRHQ010000124.1 GCA_903878475.1 uncultured Bacteroidota bacterium
GGCCTTGAAATCATTGGCCAGATCATAATAGGTTCGGGTGCCGAATTTTTTTGCATGAAATTGTTGTCTTGCCGTATCGGATGATTGCAGTCCCTGTTGGTACCATTCGGCATAGTTACCCTTGGTGCACCATCCCGGCACCGAGTACACGCCCCAGTGAATGAAGATGCCGAATTTTGCATCTTTGAACCATTGCGGTCCCGGCCGGCTGTCAAGACTCTCCCAATTGGGCTGATAGGTTTGCGACCATGCGGTTACCGAACACCAGCATATCAATATTAGGCAAGCGGTTTTTTTCATACTGATCATTTAATATTATTCTTCTGATTTTTCAGCGATATATTTTTTTAAGGATGTTCCTGTACTATTAATCTTGCTGCTTTCAGCAACCAGTCCTTCACCTGTTGCGGTAAAACTAAAGCTTCCTTCTTTCCCATCAGATTGAATGATGACCTGACATTTTCCATTGAATAATTTCCGCTTCCAGCTTCCGGGACTGCATTTATCGGGCTCATGACTGGAAGGATCTCCATTACCCACACCAATGATCTTTCCATTGCCCTCGAGGCTGAAGTTTAGCGCATTCATGGCATCGGGAACTTCTCTTCCCTTATCATCCGTTACGGAAACATTCATCATGCAAACATCTTCCCCATCGGCACTGATCATTTTTCTATCGGGCGATAACACTATTTTATAAGCCTTTCCGGTAGTCTCCAGTTTGGTATATAATTTCTTTCCATTTCGTATGCCGAATGCTTCCAGTTTGCCCGGCACATATTTTACTTTCCAAACCAAATGACCATTGGGTTCCATTATTTTCTTACCCAAAGTCTTTCCATTCAATTTCAGTTCTACCGATTCGGCATTGCTGTTGCACCATACGCTGATGCTATCTGCTCCAGACTGATTCCAGTTCGGACTAAGTTGCAATACATCTTTATTGCTCCACCAGCTTTGATAATAATAATAATTATTCTTAGGGAAGCCACACATATCCATGATACCAAAATGAGAATTGATACAGGGCCAGCCAAAAGGCGTGGGTTCACCACGATAATCAAAACCCGTCCATACAAAACCACCCATGAACCAGTCTTTCCCTGCATTGGGTTTCCACCACTGTTCAGCAGTACTGGCCCACCATGGATACGTAATATCATGATCAGGCACATAACCATTCACGCTGTCCTTGATATAAATACCTCTTGTACAAACCGTACTTCCTGTTTCACTGCCAAATACAGGCTGCTCAGGATGTGCCGCATGATATTTATCAATATCGGTAATGCGATAATTAAATCCCCGAACAGGGATCACTTCATTGATGCCCTGGTATTGGGTACCATTGTCGGCCGCATAAGAACATACCCTTGAAGGGTCCAGTTCTTTTTGTTTTTGCATCAGTGTTTGCGCCAATCTTTTTCCCACATCATTTCCCTGTATCCAACCTTCTTCGTTGCCAATGCTCCACATAAAAACGGAAGGATGATTTCTGTCGCGCATCAACAATCTTTCAAACTGACTCATATATTCAGTTGATGTGCCGATCAACCTGTTCTCATCCAAAACCAGCATGCCCAGTTCATCGCAGGCCTGCAATAATTCTGGCGTGGGAGGATTATGAGAAGTTCGATAAGCATTCACGCCCATTTCTTTCAGCAATTTGATGCGATAATATTGCAAGGCATCGGGCAAGGCACTGCCTACGCCTGCATGATCCTGATGACAACAAACGCCATGGATCTTTATCGACTTGCCGTTAAGTGTTAATCCTTTTACCGGATCCATAGCAATGCTGCGGATACCGAAACTGCTGGTTACGCTATCAATGATCTTATCATCCAATCTGAATCGGGTAACTAATTGATAACAGTAAGGATTCTCGAGCGACCAAAGGATTGGGTTCTGTATTTTGAATTGATACCTGAATTTCTTCGACTCACCCGCTGCTGTGGAAACCCCTTCGATCAAAGTGCCTGTGACCACCTGGTTGTTTTTATCCTTGATATAATAGACCAGGTTATTGCGGCTTCTACTGATGGAACGATTTTCAATTTTCGTTTCCACCGAAACGATGGCAGTAGTATCGGTTTGAGTGGTAGTAATGTAATTGCCATATTCTGCAATATGCACCGGATTAAATTTCTCGAGCCATACATGGCGGTAGATACCGGCACCCTCATAGAACCATCCTTCATATTGTGAAGCGTCTACACGAACCACCAGCACATTTTTTTTATGGAAGTTGAGGTAGTCTTTTATGTTCATACAAAACTCGCTGTATCCACTTTCATTGTTGCCCAGATAATGTCCATTGAGGTAAACCTTGCAATTGCGAAATACCCCGTCGAAATGGATCTGAAAATCATTACCTGAATCTTTTGCCGACACGAAAAATGTTTTCCGGTACCAGCCGATACTGGTTTCAGGAAACAATCCGCCAACGGCTTTAAAACCATGATCCTGCAGTCCGTCATTTTTTATGTTCACAAAATTCTGTTCTATTGCCCAGTCATGTGGCAGGTCGAGCTGCCGCCATTGCACATCATCAAAAAAGGGATCGATACAACCCTTTGCCGATCCCGCTTTTGAGAGGTTATAGTTAAGGTTATAATTAAAATCCTTCCGGGTATCAGACGCATCCCCGAAATGGAATTTCCAGTTCTTATCCATCGAAATCTTTTCCCGAACGGGGCCCTGGGCAAGGGTTGTGAATGACCCGGTAATGGCGAGCATTAGTAATAACAAGCGCATGGGAATTGGTTTAAAATTTGAAACTCAATATACTACCCATCCGTGATTAAACCCAATTGAATTTACTGCACGATTTGCTTTAATTTTGTAAAACACTTAAAGCTAATTTTATGGAATACCGTATTGAAAAAGACACCATGGGTGAGGTGAAAGTGCCTGTGGAAGCCTATTATGGCGCGCAAACCCAACGCAGCATCGACAATTTTAAGATCGCCCAGGACATCAACAAAATGCCCAAGGAGATCATCGCAGCCTTTGCGTATTTGAAAAAAGCCGCCGCCCTCACCAATCTGGATGCCGGAGTATTACCCAAAGAAAAATGCGACCTGATCGGGAAGGTATGTAACGAGATCCTGGAAGGAAAACTGAGTGATTATTTCCCCCTGGTGGTATGGCAAACCGGTAGCGGTACTCAAAGCAATATGAATGTGAATGAAGTGGTGGCTTACCGCGGACATGTGTTACAAGGTGGTAAACTGGATGACAAAGAAAAATTCCTGCATCCCAACGATGATGTAAATAAATCGCAAAGCAGTAATGATACTTTCCCAACAGCGATGCATATTGCCGCATACAAAATATTGATGGAAACCACCATCCCCGGCATTGCAAAACTAAGAGATACCCTGCTGGCTAAAAGCAAGGCCTTTATGAAGGTGGTGAAGATCGGAAGAACCCATTTTATGGATGCTACGCCCTTAACCGTAGGACAAGAATTCAGCGGTTATGCCTCACAGTTAACCCATGGATTGAGGGCTATTAATAATAGTCTGGCCCATTTAAGCGAACTCGCCTTAGGCGGAACTGCAGTAGGCACGGGCATCAATACCCCTCCGGGATATTCTGAGAATGTGGCCAAACATATTGCCGCACTTACAGGCCTACCCTTCATCACCGCTGAAAATAAATTTGAAGCACTAGCTGCACATGATGCTATCGTGGAAGCGCATGGTGCATTAAAAACAGTAGCGGTAAGTTTGATGAAGATCGCCAATGATATCAGGATGCTTTCTTCCGGTCCGCGCAGTGGCATCGGTGAAATATTCATTCCCGATAATGAACCCGGATCTTCTATCATGCCCGGAAAGGTAAACCCCACACAATGTGAAGCACTTACCATGATCGCCGCACAGGTAATGGGCAATGATGTGGCCATCGGTATCGGTGGCAGTAACGGACATTTTGAACTGAATGTATTTAAGCCGGTGATGATCTATAATTTTTTACACAGTGCTCGCCTGATCGGCGATGGTTGTGTAAGTTTTAATGATAAATGTGCCATTGGATTAGAACCCATTGAAGCCAATATCAAAAAACATGTAGATAACTCATTGATGCTGGTGACCTCACTCAATACCAAGATCGGTTATTATAAAGCAGCCGAGATTGCACAAAAAGCGCATAAGGAAGGCACTACCTTAAAAGAAATGGCTGTGAAGCTGGGTTA
>CAIRHQ010000125.1 GCA_903878475.1 uncultured Bacteroidota bacterium
AAAATTGAATGGCTTTGGAATAGGCTTCGGTATAATTATAATAAAGTCCTTTGATGAACAGGGCGTCCTTATCGGTTGGTGATTTTTTAAGTATGGCTAATCCATTGGCCACCTCAATCGCTTTTGGGTTCTTCGTTTCGGCATAGAGCTCGCCCAGAGGTATCAAGTACCTTGGATCGGGGGCTATTCGTACCGCCTTTTCAAATGCATTGATAGAGCCGGTGCTGTCTTCATTTTCAAAAAGCAGGGTACCCAGGATATTCCAGAGGCGGGCATTGGCACTGTCTTTGTTGAGGGCAGAGTGGGTGCTGGCGATGGCCTGTTCATAATTGCCCTGCTCGCGGTAATACTGGATCAGGTTCTCCCGCAGCAGCAGGGAATCGGGAAAACGGGTGATGGCTTCATTCATTTGCTGAATGGGGTTTGCCTTCGAAATTGTGTCAGCAGGCGGTGCCGTGGGCTCAGCCGTTTTTTGATTACAGGAAACGAGCAGCATGAGCAGCAGCAGGGGGGCAGTGATTTTCTTCATAAATTTTTGCTGGGGTAAATTTACAGGCAATGTTGTTAATCTGGTTACAAAATCCTGACATTTTACATCCAAAGGGATGTTATCTTTGCACCGAAAAAAAATAAGCATATGAAAAGAATTGCATTCGCTATTGCCGCATTGATCATGGTAATGATCGGGATCAGTGCTTTTAAGGGAAAAATAAATTCATCAGTGAAGGGGAATACTCCTGCTTTTTCTGATACCATTTTGTTCCCGGGTGAAAAACATTTTTACAATGTTCAGCAGCTTACGTTCGGCGGCGACAATGCAGAAGCTTATTTCAGTCCTGATGGAAAATACCTGATCTTTCAAAAGACCAATCCCAAAGAAGGCATTATGTGCGACCAGATCTGGATGGGAAAGATACCTTCTTATCCCGGCGAAAAATTTGAACCTAAGCTGGTGAGTACCGGAACCGGCAGAACCACATGCAGTTATTTTTATCCCGATGGTAAACATATTTTATATGCGTCTACCCATCTGGGTTCTACTGCTTGTCCGCCCATACCCGACAGAAGCAAATACGGCAATAAATATATTTGGGCAGTGTACAAAGACTTCGACATTTTTAAAGCCGATAAGGATGGTAGTCATGTTCAAAGGATTACCAGTACCGATGGTTATGATGCAGAGGCCACCATTTCACCAAAGGGTGATAAGATGCTATTTACGTCTATGCGTGATGGTGATCTCGACTTATATACAATGGACTTAGATGGCAAAAATGTAAAACGCATCACCAATCAGTTGGGTTATGATGGCGGCGCTTGGTTCAGTCCTGACGGAACAAAAATTATCTGGCGTGCTTCGCGTCCAACCACTCCCGATGAGATCAAGGAATACAATGACCTTTTGAAAGAAAACCTGGTAGCGCCTACCCATATGGAAGTATGGATCGCCAATGCCGACGGAACAAACGCTCATCAGGTAACATTCTTAGAGCAGGCCAACTGGGCACCTAATTTTACCCCCGATGGCAAGCATTTTATCTTTTGCAGCAATCATGAATATAAAAGAGGTTTTCCATTCAATATGTATCTCTGCGACCTCGAGGGAAAGAATATGGAAAAGATCAGTCGCGACAAAGGCTTCGACGCCTTCCCGATGTTCAGTCCAGACGGTAAAAAATTCGTGTTCTGCAGCAACCGCAATAACGGCGGCACGCATGATACGAATATATTTATTGCGGATTGGGTGGAGTAGGGCGGCGTATCGCTGTAAGTTGTAGACTTGACCGTTTAAACGTTCAAGGGTTTAAGTCGTTTAAGGTTGGTTGAGGAGTTTAGTGATTTCGTGAATATAATGAGCTTTCCATTTTAATGCCGTTGGTCAGGAGACCAGACGGCGGCGAAACCATTATCAAGAACGAAATCCTTGCCAACTGCCAACTGTTCACAACTCCACCACTTCACAATCCTTCATCTCCCTTCCATCAATGGTGAATCTGATCAGTGTACGTACTTTATGCCAGCCTTGTTTTCCGGCTGCACCGGGGTTCATGTGTAAGCAGTTCAATTGATCATCGTACATGATCTTCAGGATATGCGAGTGGCCACTGATGAATAACTGGGGCCGGTGGATCAATATCTCTTTTTTGGTTTCCGGATTGTATTTGGGTGGATAGCCCCCAATATGCCGCATCATCACTTTTACTTCTTCGCACATAAATACCAATTGCTCGGGATAACGGGTCCTAACATCCTGCCCGTCGATATTGCCATATACGGCCTGTACCGGCAATCCGGTCTTTGCGGTTAATTGATCGGCGATATCAATGGTTCCCATATCACCCGCATGCCAAATGAGGTCACAGTTCTTGAGTTGTTCAAAAACCTGTTCATCGAGGTAGTGATGCGTATCTGATATTAAGCCGA
>CAIRHQ010000126.1 GCA_903878475.1 uncultured Bacteroidota bacterium
GTTCGATTGCCTAAAGTATTAAATCCTTCAGGCGATGTGGTAACCTTAAAAATTGATTACAAATTCACGCTCCCCGAATATGGTGCCGATCGTTGCGGCATTGTACAAACAAAGAATGGAAATATTTTCACCGTGGCACAATGGTATCCCCGTATGTGTGTGTTCGATGATGTGGAAGGCTGGAATACCTTGCCCTATCTGGGCCCCAGTGAATTTTATCTGGAATACGGCGACTATGATGTTTACCTGACCGCACCGTCAAGTCATATTGTGGTGTGCAGCGGCGAACTACAAAATGAATCGGAAGTGTTGACGGCCAAACAGATCAGCCGGCTGGCACAGGCCAGGAAATCGGATGCTACCGTGATGATCAGAACAGAAACTGAATTGAATGAATCGGTACCAAATGCTACCCGTACCTGGCATTATAAAATGACCAACGCCAGAGATGTGGCCTGGGCCAGCAGTAAAAGTTTTATCTGGGATGCAGCAAGGATCAACCTGCCCAGTGGAAAACCTTCTTTGGCCATGAGTGTATATCCGGCTGAAACCGGCAGCCGTAAAGGTTGGGGTAGGGCCACAGAATACACCAAGGGCAGTATTGAGAATTATAGCAAACGATGGTTCGAGTATCCTTACCCGGTAGCTACCAATGTGGCCAGTAATGTAGGTGGAATGGAATATCCGGGGATAGTATTCTGCGGATGGAAAGCTGAAACCAATGGATTATTTGGCGTAACCGATCATGAATTCGGACATACCTGGTTCCCCATGATCGTGGGCAGCAATGAAAGAAAATATGGATGGATGGATGAAGGGTTTAACACGTTCATCAATTCTTTGGCCGATGATGATTTCAACAATGGAGAATATAAGAATCCACCCACCAAAATGGATTTTGCCGGACCCTATATGTTTGGCAAGAATACAGAACCCATTTTTACTACACCTGATGCGATGAAAGAAGCCAATATCGGCATAGCCCTATATTTCAAACCTGGTTATGGATTAGAATTGTTGCGCAATTACGTACTTGGGCCTGAAAGATTTGATTATGCCTTCAGGACCTATGTCAGACTTTGGGCTTTCAAACATCCAACCCCTTGGGATTTTTTCAGAACGATGGAGAATGCTTCGGGTGAAGATCTGGGCTGGTTCTGGAAAGGCTGGTTCCTCGAAAATTATAAATTGGATCAGTCTATCGTTGATGTGAAGTATGAAAATGGGAATGCTGCGGAAGGTGCTATTGTTACCATCGCTAATCTGGAACAGATGGCCATGCCCGTTATATTGGCTTATGAAACTAAGACCGGAGAAAAAGGGGTTATTAAATTACCGGTAGAGGTTTGGAATAATACTGATAACTGGAAAGTAAAACTGCCTACCACCGGAGCCATCAAAAAAATTGAATTGGATCCCGACAAGGCATTTCCAGATATGAATTTTGCGAACAATGTATGGAACGGTAATTAAGGATTGCTGTCTTTTATTTTTGTTTTCCATTTACCGCTTCGTAGGTAAATGAATGACAGGATGAAAATGGTGAACCAATAGACCAGTTCATTGCTCCAGGCCATGGCCAGTGAAATATAATGCATCCGCATAAAATACCAGGTATAGGCCAGGTAAACGGTGATGGATACGATCTCTATGGCCAGGTTCACTCTGGTTTTTCCGGTACCAGTAACGCCATTCAGCCAGATATTAGCGATGCTCATAAAAAGCATCCCGATACTTACCACACGAACTACCGGTACGCCTTGTTCGATAAAAATTTCTCTTTGTCCAAACATGGCAAAGAATTGTTGCGGGGCAATATTGATGAACAGGCACATCAGGATACAAAGGCCAAGGCTCCACAACATGATGCGGGTAATGGCTTCCAGTACCTTCTCTTCTTTTTGTTGTCCCATTAAATTGCTCACCATCGTATTGCAGGTGCCGGCAAAGGCCCAAACAAAAACGCCCACCAATCCGAATACATTGCGCATGGTATTGCTCACCGCTTTTGCAATGGGGTCATGTCTTTCTTCGATGAGGATAAAAAATACCAACCAGGTAGTAACGCTGATCACGTATTGAAGCATCAGCGGAGCCGAAATATTCAGGATCTCGCGGGTGATGGCTTTGTGATAAATAAAATCTTTGAGTAAGCCGTATTGCTTTTTTAATCCTGTTTTAAATAATACGATCACCACAACGATCATTCCAACCATTTCCGCGATTACTGATGCAATTGCAGCTCCGTTAAAACCCAATTGCGGAAATCCAAATCTACCTTTGATCAGTAAATAATCGAGCAGGATATTTACAAGGGCCTCACAGATAAAACCGATCATGAGGTAGCGGCTATTCAATGAAGCTACCAAGAAGGCATTACCCATTTGAAACAAGTACAGAAAGGGGAGTCCCATGATCCTGATCTTTAAAAAACTGATCTCCTGCGGATAGGCCTTAGGGTCAGCTACCTGCTGCAAAATATAAGGGGCAATGAACCAGGTGATCAATATGCCGGCCAGGGCAAACTGTAAGCTCACCCGGATGCCTTGTGCCAGGATAGTTTTAAAGTTTTCGCTATTCCCGCTGCCGGCATATCGCGAGAATACGGATTGAAGGGCATTGTTGAGTCCATGTCCGGCTACGGCAAATATCAAATAAAAAACCCCTGTGATACCGGCATTGCCTAAAGCTTCGGTGCTGAGGTTGCCGAGAAATATACTATTGGTGAGCATATTGATCTGCGGGATCAATATAGCCAGGGTAATGGGCAGGGCGATAGACAGGATCTGCCTGTTATTCACTTGAACTCTTAAATCTTTTATTGCCGCTGTACTTTCCATAAAGTCAGCAAAAATATCTTATTTTGCCTCCCCAAACCACAAACGTGCAACCAACATTTCAAATCCCCGTTACAGTAACCGATACCAGCCATAGCGGTTTGTATATAGAATTGGGTGCTACAGGGCTTTCCTATGTGGTAATGGATCATCAAAAAAATATTTCCGGTGCCGTATTGTATTCGTTTTCGCCGGAATTTGATCAGTCTGAATTGCTTGAGGCCATACAAACCGTGCTGAAACAAGAACAGTCAGTTTCAAATCGTTTTGAAAAAACACATATCATCTGGTCATTCCCCGAATGTTTGTTGGTACCCCATGAGCTAATGGATGATGCTCATGCCGGCGAGATGCTGGATCTTGTTTATGGAGATGCGAAGAACGGCACCTTAAAAACCGATTTTATTTATCAGTTGAATATGCATGCGCTGTATCGGATTCCGGAGCAAATTGAAAAATTAATGAGATCGCATTTCAGTTCAGCTACGCAGGTACATCAATATGCACTGCTTCCGGTTTGTTCAAACAAGGTGCCTGATGAATTGCTGCTGATCTTTTATAACAATCGATTTACAGCGATGCTTCATGTAGCAGGAAAATTGCAGATGATCAGATCATTCAATTTTCAGCAGCCCCTGGATGCACTTTATCATTTATTGAATATGAGTACTCAGTTCAATCTTGATGTAAATACCATTCAGTTGCGTTTATGCGGTATGGTAGACGCTAAGTCGAATTTATTTGAAACGATCAGTAAATATTTTCTGCATATAGAAATGGTTCAATGGCCAGCAGACATCACTTGTAAAACTGGGACCGATCATTTTCCACCACATTTTTTCAGCCAAGTTTTTATTCAGGCCTTATGCGTATAATCAGTGGTACACACGGAGGCAGAAGGATCAATCCTCCTGCACATATGCCGCATACCCGGCCCACTACGGATATTGCTAAAGAAGGGTTGTTCAATATCCTTCAGAATAATCTGGACATTGAAGAGCTTGATGTATTGGATCTCTTCGGAGGTACGGGCAGCATCAGTTATGAATTGGCCAGCAGGGGAGCGGTTTCCAATACCATTGTGGAAAAGGACAGCAAGATGTATTCATATATTAAATCAACTGCTGAAGCCCTTCAATTTGAACATTTTCAGGTGGTAAAGATGGATGTGTTCAGTTATATTGAAAACTGCCAAAATAAATTCGATTTCATCTTTGCCGGTCCGCCCTATGCCTTGGCCAGCATCGATGACCTTCCTATTCGAATATTTCAGCATCAATTGCTGAAGCCCAATGGTTGGTTTGTGCTGGAACATACTCCCCGCAATGATTATAAAAAGTTTTCACATTATAAAACGGAGCGCCACTATGGCACCACAATCTTTTCTATCTTTATCAACAATTGATTCATTTTTTCATTTAAACCTGGTCACCCGTTGCTGAAAAGTTTTCGATACCTGCTTTTACCTTTTTCCTTGGTCTATGGAGGAGTAGTTTGGTTGCGCAACTTAATGTTCGATAAGGAGATCCTGAAATCATCCAATTTTAATTTTCCATTGATCTGTGTAGGCAATCTTGCTGTGGGGGGGACAGGGAAAACGCCCATGGTGGAATACTTGATCAGACTTTTATCCAAACAATATAATACGGCCACCCTGAGCAGGGGATATAAAAGAAAAACAGAAGGATTTGCTATTGCCAATGCTAGTACTACCGCACTCGAGATCGGAGATGAGCCCATGCAGTTTCACCAGAAATTTCCTGAAATTACGGTAGCTGTAGGGGAGGAAAGATTGGTTGCCATTCCGCAACTGTTGCACGATAAACCCAATACCCAGGTGATCATTCTGGATGATGCCTTTCAACACAGGGTAGTAAGGGCCGGATTGAATATCCTGTTGACCGAATATAAAAATTTATATACCCGTGATCTGATGTTGCCTGCAGGAGATCTGCGTGATATCCGACTAAGCAGCAAACGTGCACAAATTATCATTGTAAGCAAATGTAAACCCGATCTAAGTGAAATAGAAAGACAGGCACTTATTCATGAACTGCATCCATTGCCCGAGCAGCATGTTTTTTTTACACAGATCAGTTACGGAAAACCTTATCATTTATTTTCCAAACTAGAATTTGAGATCAAGGCCGACACAGAAATTCTATTAGTATGTGGCATCGCAAATCCCAGGCCGTTGAAAGACTACCTGACAGCAAGGGTTCAAACCTATGATATGTTGCGATATCCCGATCATCATATTTTCAGCATCGATGACCTGGATGATATCAGGCGGCAGTTTGATAAGATGAGCCATGCCGGAAAAATTATCCTCACCACCGAAAAAGATGCCACGCGTTTACAGAAATTTGAATCAGAGTTAACCCATCTTCCTATTTATGCGTTACCAATTGAACACAATTTCTTATTCAATGAAGCACCGGTTTTTAATGCATTGGTAACTGCATTTATTGAAAGGGTAAAAATCTTTTCAAATCAGCAATGATTCTTTAAAATTCAGCAGCATTGACAGAGCAAGAAATCATTGAGGGATTGAAAAGGGGAGAGGCTCCTGCTTTTAGTGAATTGGTGGCTGTTTACCAAGACCGCATCTTCAATACATCATTGGGACTATTACAACACACACAGGATGCAGAAGATATTGCTCAGGAAGTTTTCATCCAGGTGTATACCTCAATTCATTCTTTTAAAGGGGAGGCCAAATTATCTACCTGGCTATACCGTATTGCTGTAACCAAATCACTTGATTTTTTACGTAGCAAAAAACGAAAAAAACGTTTTGGCTTTGTAACTGCCCTATTTAGCGATGCCAATAGACCTATTCATGACCTCGGTGATTTTTGCCACCCTGGGGTATTGAAAGAAAATAAGGAGGACGCTGCAATACTGTTCAAAATGGTGAGTCAGCTCCCCGAAAATCAAAGAACGGCCTTTATCCTGAACAAGGTAGATGACCTGAATTACCGTGAAATCGCCGATATACTTAAGACCACCGAATCGGCTGTGGATTCCTTACTACAGCGTGCCAAGAAAAATTTGCGTAAAAAACTGGCTGGGCAAATAAATAAATAAGAGTGCGAAGGTTTTTACAAATAAGTACGTCTAACTATTAAGTGATAAAAAAAGATCATGAAAAACAAGGATCAAAATAAGGAAGAAAGAATACTCAACAGCCTGGAGGGTATGCAAAAGGTAAATGCCCCGGATTTCTTTTATACCCGGCTCTTGGGCAGGATGCAGAAAGAACAAGACAGGGAAAGCAAACCTTTCTTCCTGTTAAGGCCTGCATTTATAACAGCAGCCCTGGCCATTGCCCTTGTATTTAATCTGGTTTCACTTACGGGGTTCAATAAAAAGCAGTATAAGGCAGATACTGTTAAATCAAATGCACCAACTACCATTGAATCCTTTGCAAAGGCATATAACCTACAATCTGAATCGGTTTACGAATAATTTATCATGCAATGAACAGTATTAAAAATAATCGTTGGCTATCTGTGATCAGCTTGTTGCTGGTAACAGCAAATATTGTGACCCTGGTTTTGTTATGGATGCATCGCCCTGAAAGAGATCATGGAGAACAGGGCCCACCACCACCTACCGGCCAGGCAGTTGATTTCATCAGCAAAGAACTCAAATTAGATTCTGCTCAGCAAAATGCTTTTCAAAAAATGAGGGAAGAGCACCAGGTTGCGGCAAGGCCTATTCAGGATAGCATCCGACTCGCTAAAGACGCATTCTTTTCACTTTTGCAACAACCCAATTTACCAGATTCTCTTTTGCAATTACACAATAAGAAGATCAGCGATCTGGAGCAACAAATAAATCTTTTTACGTTTCGGCATTTTCAGAAGCTCAGGGCTATTTGCAATGCAGAGCAGCAGAAAAAATTCGATTCTATCATTCAAGAGGTGATCCGGGGTATGGGCCAGCAAAGAAGACCGGGGCCACCCCCAATGGGGCCTGGCAGGGAAGGGGAAGGACCTGATCGTCCGGATAGGAGAAATATGCCTCCTCCGCCTCCAGAACATTAATGCTTATTCAATCTTAATACCAATTTAAAATAAGAACAGTTTATCCGAAGGTTTTCAACAGATTAGACATCTAACAAAAAAAGACAGAAACTATGCAACTAAAAAAATTTCATTTAGTTATACCATTGTATGCAATCATCTTGGTTGCGAGCTCTTGTAAAAAAACAAATTCATCTGCTGGCGGAACTGTTGATGCCGCCATTTCAGGATTGGTTTGCAACAGCAGTTCCTTTTCTTCCGCTTCAACGGTCAATATTGCTTATGCGGGAACAGCAACTGTTCCTTATACAGGTGGCAATGCAATTGCCTACGCAGCAGGAACATCGATTGCCTCAATGGGTGTAGCCGGTTTAACAGCAACCCTGCAGGCAGGTACACTTTCAACTGGTACAGGAAACCTCAGTTATACCATATCAGGAACACCCACCACGGCTGGTACAGCAATATTCCCACTTTCATTTTTGGGGAAATCCTGCAGTATTAACTTAACCGTGAATCCACCAGCAGGACCGGTATTGCCTGCTATTTCGGGACTTGCTTGCGGAAGTGGATCCTTTTCATCTGGGGCAACAGTCAATGTGATATATGCTGCTACAGCAACTGTTCCCTATGCAGGTGGTAACGGAGTTGCGTATGGTGCTGGTACGGCCATATCCTCAACTGGTGTTACCGGTTTAACGGCAACCCTTCAGGCAGGAATACTGGCTACTGGAAACGGAAACCTGAGTTATACCATTTCTGGAATTCCAACAACAGCTGGAACCGCAACATTCCCCATCAGCTTCTCGGGGCAAAATTGCAGCATCACCCTTTCCGTGACCAGTGGCGCACCAACACTGCCTTCTGTTTACAATAAGATCTATGGCGCAACCAGTATTACTTTTGATGGTACCTGGGTGACCATCAAATACAATGATCTGCCCGATCATAAAAGTATTTATTATCCTACTTCAAATCCATTATATGAATTCTATAGTGGCACTACCTTCGGCGGATACACTTTCGCTAAAGCACCGAATACGATTGCTACACAGAACATAACTTTAAAGATACCTGTGAACCCGCAAGTGGCTGCAACGCATGCTGCAACACCAATGGGTGTTATCGGTGTTGCTTTGAATGGTGTACCATTCTTTAATCAGTATGCAGCCGGAGGAACGATCATTGGTGCTGAAATTGCTGGCTTCGACCAGTGGTGGGGACATCCGCAAATGACCGGTATGTATCATTATCATGTGGAACCCAAATACCTCACCACCGTAAAAGCAACTCCATCATCCCTCATGGGTTTCTTACTTGATGGATTTCCGGTATACGGCACCAAAGAAGAAAATGGATCCGATCCTACCGGATTGGATGCATACCATGGTCATACCCATGCTACGGTTGATTATCCCGCGGGCATTTACCATTACCATTTCACCGCAGCTGCTCCTTATCTGAATGGCAATGGTTTTTTTGGTACAGCCGGTACTGTAACGCAATAAGATATTTTCGAAGAACGACCGGTCTGACTTTGATAGCCTGACCGGTCGTTGTTTTGTACATGTATCATAGAAAATTGTATTCATCAAATTTGCGCATGAACTTTTCTTTTAAAACGATAATCTTGTTTATTTGTAGCATCAGTTTTTTTTCCTGCGCCGAAAAAAAAACTGTCACACCTCGCGTGGAGCTTAAGATCGCCAAGACTGTTCCTTCTGTTTTTATCAATGCTCTCGACAGCAATTTTTCTAAACACCAGGATACGATCTATTACCAGGGAAAATTCTTTACCGGTTATCGTTATGCATTATACCCTAACAATGATACGGCTGCAATATTTTCTTATTTCAATGGGGTGGAAGAGGGCACACAAAAGAAATGGTACAACAATCACCAGCCTTCGGAAGAAAGATTTTATATCAACGGTAAAAAAGAAGGTATTCAACAAGCATGGTGGCCCGACGGTAAACAGAAATTCTATTTTGAAGCTTCAAATGATGCCTACTGTGGCGTGTTCAAAGAATGGTATTCATCGGGACAAATGAGCAAGGATTTTAATTATGTGAACGGGCAGGAGGAAGGCAGTGAAAAAATGTGGTGGGCCAATGGCGCCATTCGTGCTAATTATGTGATCAGAAACGGAAAGAAGTATGGCCTCAGTGGACTGGTGATCTGTAGAAACCCTTATGATTCAATTAATCCAATCGAAAATGATACGACCTCTTATAAATAGTGCATTCCTTTTATTGGTGCTGATAGTGGGATGTAAAAGCAAACAGGTTGCTAATTCAACTGAACTGCCTTTGCCATTTTTCAACAAGCCCGATTTTACACCTGAGTGGATCCAAAAGACTGATTCTGGTTATGCGTCGATACATACCATACCGGCTTTTTCATTTACGGATCAGGATGGGAAAACAGTTACCGAAAAAACAGTGGAAGGGAAGATTTATGTGGCTGATTTTTTCTTTACACGCTGTGGCAGCATTTGCCCAAAACTTACTGCCGACATGAGCATATTACAAAATAAATATAAAAATGATGATGAGGTGCTGTTGCTATCACATTCAGTAACGCCGGGAATGGATAGTGTTCCTGTGTTAAAAGCATACGCCATAAAAAAAGGAGTCATCAGTGGCAAATGGCACTTGCTCACCGGCAACCGCGACTCGATCTACACACTCGCCAAGAAACAATATTTTGCTGGGGATACGGTAGGCTATTACCAAACAGGCAATCAGTTCCTACATACAGAGAATTTTATACTGATCGATAAGCACCACAGGATAAGGGGTGTTTATAATGGAACATTACCCCTGGAGATGGAAAGGTTGATTGAAGATATTGGCACATTGAAAAAGGAAGACTAACAATCCTTGCAGATCAGTTGTATCGGTATACCTATACCTACCTTGCTATCTCTATCTTCACCTTCTTATTCTTGATCTTCTCATTCTTGATCAGTTCCAATACAGAACCCATCTTCAACTTACGTATAGCCACAAACGAAAAAAAGTCTTTTACTTCTATCAGCCCAATGTCTTCCTGTTTTAATTCGCCGATCTTGGAAAGGAACCCAACGATATCGATCTTATTCACCTTGTCTTTTTTTCCGGCAGCGATGAACAGGGTGCTCCATTTGGGTTTCTCCGGTAATGTATCCGTCTCCGGGAGTTCAATATTTTCTACCGCTTCTTTAATATACTGCGGCATCTTTTCTTCCTCTGATAAAATAAGAATCGCTGTTCCTCTTTCTTCCATGCGGGCGGTACGACCATTGCGATGGGTATACGCGTCTTCTGTCAGTGGCAGATGATAATGGATGATGTAGCGGATGCCGGGGATATCGAGCCCGCGGGAGGCCAGGTCGGTAGTGATCAGAAAATTGACCGTGCCATTCCTGAACTTGCAGAGCGCGCTGTCGCGTTCCTGCTGCTCCATACCACCATGATAAAATTCATTGAAGATGCCTTTCTCTTTTAAGATGGCGCTGGTTCTTTCTACCGATTCGCGGTGGTTACAAAAAACGATCGTGGGTTTGTTGCCGATATGGCAAAGTAATTTAAACAACGTAGGGGCCTTGTCCTTATCATCAGACATCACCATCTTCACACCAAGGTCAAGATCGGCTGCACCTGCAAGGAAGTCTAACTTTTTTGGATCCTTTATTCCTACAAAATCAGGGATGCCCACGGCTTCTGTAGCCGATGTGAGTACCCTTTTATTCACTGCTTTCAGGGAACCGATGATAAAAACCATTTCTTCTTTGAAGCCCAGTTCCAGTGATTTGTCGAATTCATCGAGTATCAGTGTGGAAATATTTTCTGTTGAAAAATTATTGCGGCGCAAATGGTCTGCCAGTCGGCCAGCGGTTCCTACAATAACGGCTGGTGCTTGTTTCAGATTATTTTCTTCAGTCTCCCTTTTATGTCCGCCATAGCAAAGCGTTAGTTTAAATCCCGTTTGCATCTTGCTGAATACATCCCCGATCTGGATGGCCAGTTCGCGTGAGGGCACAATGATGAGGGCCTGTACCTGGTTCAGTTCGGGCTGCAGGGATTGCACGAGGGGCAACAGAAAAGCAAGGGTTTTGCCAGATCCGGTGGCGGATAGGAGGATGATCCCGTCATTTTTCTTAATAGCATCTACCGCCTCCAGTTGCATTTCGTTAAGCTGTTCAATACCCAGATTGCTGAGCAGGTCGGCTGTTTTAATTGATCGCATAGCCGCAAAAGTACGCTTAGTTTAAGGGATGGGCTAAATTTTGCGAATAATAGACCTTATAAAAATCATATATGTTTGATCATTAGATTCCTGGCCTTGGTCAAACGTTTGATTTCTTGTTCCCAATGATCCTGATTGATCATACCATATTTAGCCTGACTAACCGCACGAGCTGAATTTGTTTTGAGGTGCTGTTTGCTAACTCCGTTGATCATCCTGGGGGTGCTGGTGATGCGGTCGATCCGGGCCCTGAGCGCACCGGCCTGTTGACTCATTTTTGCACTGATATCGTAGATCTGCAGCGAAGTGCCAAAATAGCTGGCCTGCCACCATTTTCCTGTGGCTGGGTCTAGCCAACTGAGGTATCCGCCTTTTAATACCTGTTTAGGGGCTGTAATGGCACCTGTATAACTATAACGTATAGCTGAAGATGTCACCGGGTCGAAATAATGTGGTGTATAGAAATCGCTCAGCAATATGCCGTTCACGGAGTAACAAAACTGGTCATCCTCTGATGGATCGCAAACCTCCACCAGGTAATGTACGCGGCCCTGGCCATTTTTTACGGAGCCGGAAGCTACCATACGGCTGCCAAACGGATCTACCAGCATCTCACACATCTCATGACTGCAGGTAAGTGCCCAGGATGCGTCATATTTCACGAGGGCAAAAGGCTGACGGTATTTATCGGTATGGTAACCGGCTGCGGAGGGATCGTCTAGTTTGTCCTGGATGATGATGGGCCAGTAACCAGCCGGAATATCTTTTAATTTGGGAAAAGCATCTACGGTGGCCTGGATATTCCAAATAGGACCAAGGTCGCGGGTTGCTTGTTTTTGTAAAGCAGCGGCTACCTGACTCAGTTCATTGAATTTAATTTTTTTTGATTTGCTGACAAGCGCAATATGTTTGGTGAGCATGGTTGACAAATTTTGGTGAATATGAAATAGAATGGTTTACTCAAAATACAATGAAGTTTAAAACTGTGCAATACCACAAACTGGGCATACATATATTATAGTACATTTAAATTACCTGTATAAGCTGCTACAATATAAACAATATTATTCAAAATACCTTATAATTAATATTATGTTAAATAGAGTAAATCTAAGTTTTCATCTCTAATACTTCAGTCCCTTCCATTTTGTGTTACCAGATCCAATGAATAGCCCTTGCTTTGCATTATATGTATCCCTCCCGACCTATGCAAAATAAAAAACCCGATATAAATACCGGGTTTTAATTTTTATATAAACTTTCTTAACTACTGTGGATCAACTTGTTCAGGTTCAGAATCTGTTGCCTCTGATTCCGGCAATTCTACATCTTCTTCCTGCTCATCCAACTGCGTAATGGCTGCAATTTCATCGCCCTCATCCACACGGATAAGTTTTACGCCCTGTGTAGCCCTGCCTTGCTCACTGATCTGGTTTACCGCCATCCTGATGGTTACACCCGATACACAGGTGATCATCAGGTCTTCTTTTTCTGTTACCGCTAATAAACCTACCAGTGAACCCGTCTTATCAGTTACATTGATCGTTTTTACTCCTTTACCGCCACGGTTGGTGATTCGATAGTTCGCTTCGCCTGATTCAGGGTCGTCCATAAAAGTACGTTTGCCAAAGCCTTTTTCACTTACTACCAGGATTGTTTTGCTCTTATCTTCACGATTCACACAAGCCATACCTACTACCTCATCATGCTCATCGTCTACCTCAATTCCAGCCACACCAATACCACCGCGACCCGTTGATCTTACTTTTTCTTCAGGGAAGCGAATAGCCCTGCCGCTTTTTACAGCCAGCATGATCTCGCAATTTCCATCTGTGAGTTTTGCTTCCAGCAACTGATCACCTTCCAGGATATTGATGGCATTGATACCTGTTTGTCTTGGTCTGCTGAAATCTTCCAGATCGGTCTTCTTAATGATCCCTTTCTTGGTACACAACACGATATAATGGCTTTTCAGGTATTCTTCGTCATCAAAGTTCTTCACGTCGATGATGGCCCTTACCTTATCATCCGGCGGTATCTGGATCATATTCTGTAAAGCTCTGCCCTTGCTGGTTTTATCGCCTTCGGGGATCTCGTACACTTTCAACCAGAAACATCTTCCTTTTTCGGTAAAGAACAACAAAGTATGATGGGTAGACGCTACGAACAGGTGTTCAATATAATCTTCCTGACGGGTACTGCTGCCCTTGGCTCCTCGTCCACCACGGCGTTGCTGGCGATATTCCGCCGCTGAGGTACGTTTAATGTATCCCAAATGCGAAATGGTAACCACCACATCTTCTTCTTCGATCAGGTCGAGCATATTGATCTCATCGCCGATATACACGATCTCAGTCTTTCTTTCGTCGCCGAATTTATGTTTTACCTCTGCCAGTTCATCTTTAATGATCTGGTAGCGTATGCCTTCATTACCCAAAATTTCTTTCAAATGCTCGATCAGTTTCATCACTTCTGCATGCTCTTCCCTGATCTTATTGATCTCCATTCCGGTTAAGCGCTGTAAACGTAGTTCCAGTACAGCTTTTGCCTGAATTTCACTCATGCCGAATTGACCGATCAAGCCTTCCTGAGCCATATTGGGCGTGGAAGATTCGCGGATCAGTTTGATCACCGCATCCAGGTTATCCAACGCGATGATATAACCTTCAAGGATATGCGCGCGCTCCTCTGCTTTTCTTAATTCATACTGTGTACGACGTACGATCACTTCATGCCTGAACAACACAAATTCCGAGATCAGGTCTTTCAGGTTCAATTGACGGGGCCTTCCCCTTACCAAGGCCACATTGTTAATGCCATATGAAGTTTGCAATTCAGTCTGTTTATACAACTGATTGATCACCACCTGGGCAACTGCATCTTTCTTCAGGTCAACCACAATACGGGTTCCTTCCTTATTGTTACTTTCATTATTTACATCCGCAATACCTTCGATCTGCTTATCATTGATCAGATCTCCGATCTTGGCCGTAAGCATATCACGATTGACTTGATACGGAGTTTCATAGATCACGATCTTTTCGCGACCGTTCTTTGTGGTCTCAATATTCACTTTTCCACGCAACACTACCCTGCCGCGGCCTGTATGCAGACCGGCTTTCACGCCTTCAAAGCCATAGATAACGCCTCCGGTTGGAAAATCGGGTCCTTTTACATGCTTGATGAGGTCGTCGATGGATATGTCCTTGTCTTCGATATAAGCAATACAAGCATCGATCACTTCGCTCAGGTTATGCGGCATCATATTGGTAGCCATACCCACGGCAATACCACTGGCACCATTCACCAGCAACTGCGGAATGCGTGTAGGCAATACCGTTGGTTCCTGTAATGAATCATCAAAATTCAGCTGAAAATCTACGGTCTCTTTTTCAATATCATCTAGCATGGCTTCGGCAAATTTGTCGAACCGCACCTCGGTATAACGCATAGCAGCCGGTGGATCACCATCCTGACTTCCAAAATTACCTTGTCCGTCGATCATGGTATACCGCATATTCCAGTCCTGCGCCATCCTTACCATGGTATCATAAATAGAAGCATCACCATGGGGATGGTATTTACCCATCACCTCTCCCACGATACGGGCAGATTTTTTATAAGCCTTATTACTGGCATTGCCGAGTTCATTCATGCCAAACAAAACCCTGCGATGTACAGGCTTCAATCCGTCACGTACATCCGGTAAGGCCCTGCCCACGATAACACTCATCGAATAATCGATGTATGAGGTCTTCATTTGCTCCTCAATATTCACCGGAATGATGCGTCCCCGGTTATTGATGCTGCTATGATCCGGCAGCGGAGTTTCCTCGTTAAAATTGTCGTTATTTTCCATATGTTTTTTGCCCTCCTGAGGGGTGTGCGAAACTACTGATTTTTAACCGGTTTTCCGCATAAAACGGGGTCATTTTAGGGGTATATTTTTACACAGTTTTTGCCTGTTTGTGGAGAAGATTTTTGAGGGGCAAAATCGGGAAGTTTTTGACATCGGATTTTCCATTTTTATGGGCCAATTACCATGGCCGTATTTGGGGTATCTCTATCAAATCAGTTAACTTGCAAAAAATAATTTTATTGAAAACGATCCTGCTTTTTGGTGCCGGCAAATCAGCCACGGTACTTATCCATTATCTCGTTAAAGAATCGGCTGAAAATCAGTGGAAATTTATCATTGCAGATGCCAACAAGGAGCAGATATTATCCAAAACCGGATCAGCTCCTCATGTGGAAGCCGTGGAGATCAATATCCATGATGATGAAAAAAGAGCTGCATTGATTCAACAAGCGCATGTAGTGATCTCGATGATGCCCCCCGACCTGCATTTTTTAGTGGCCAAGGATTGTGTGGAATACCGTAAACACCTGCTTACCGCCTCCTATCTTGATCCCAAGATCAAAACGCTGCAGGATGAGATCAATGACCGGAAACTGCTGTTTCTATGCGAAATGGGACTGGATCCGGGTATCGATCATATGAGTGCCATGAAGTTGATCGATAACATCAAGGCAAAGGGCGGGAATATCAGTTCGTTTAAAAGCCATTGTGGTGGACTGGTAGCCCCTGAAAGTGACGATAATCCCTGGCACTATAAGATCAGCTGGAATCCCAGAAATGTGGTGCTGGCCGGAAAAGCCGGAGCCGAATACAAAGAAGATGCTGTTGTTGTAAAGCGCTCCTACGCACAACTTTTTGAGGGAGTGAATGTTTTGGAGGTGAATGGGCTGGGACAATTAGCGTACTACCCTAACCGTGATTCACTGAGTTATATCCCCTTGTATAAACTTTCCGGTGCACATACTTTCATCCGAACCACTCTTCGCTATCCGGCATTTATGGAGGGCTGGAAGCTATTGCTGCAAGCTGGACTTACCAATGATACAGATGCCATTAACCCCGCTGGGCTCAGTTATTCAAAATGGTCGGAGCCAATAAAAGCGCTTATTACAGATGAGAACAGACAAATGTTTGCGTTTTTAGGTCTATTCGATGATCAGGTAGTACCCGCCACTGCTAATAGTTCTGCAGACATCCTGCAAAGCCTGCTGGAAAATAAACTGAAGATGTTGCCCCAGGATCATGATATGATCGTGATGTTGCATGAACTGGAATATGAACTGGAGGGAAAAACAAATAAACTGCAAAGTACCCTCATCGTAAAAGGGGAAAATAGTTTGGATACTGCCATGGCTAAAACGGTTGGCTTACCCTTAGGCATAACCGCAAAATTGCTTTTGGAAGATAAGCTAACCCTGCGCGGACTGCATATTCCCATCGTGAAAGATATTTACCTGCCCGTACTGGCTGAATTAGAAAAACTGGGCGTTTGTTTTTCTGAGGAATGGGTATAAAACCAAAATCTTTTCTATGGCATCAGCAATTTGATCAGTTCTTCTACTCCGGCAGTGGCGGGCTTTTCAATCAGGATGCTGTTGTGAAGCCCTTTCATCTCGGGGATTTTTTTATCAATGATATATTTGGGTGAATCATTTGGAACATAATGCATGAGTCCTGCAGCAGGATACACCTGCAATGAACTGCCCACCAATATAAAAATATCGGCTGTGGTCATCAATTGCGCAGCAGTAGCGATCAACGGAACGGGTTCTTCAAACCAAACGATATGCGGCCTTAATTGTGCACCGTCTGCTGCCGCATCTCCCCAATGAATATCGCCACGGATATCATACAAGGTATTTTCATCGGCCGTGCTCCTCATTTTGAATATTTCGCCATGCAGGTGCAACACATTCGACGAACCTGCACGTTCATGCAGGTCGTCGATATTTTGCGTAACGATGCTCACCGAATATTTTTGTTCCAATGCTGCCAATCCAAGATGTGCTGCATTGGGTTTAACGGAGGCTA
>CAIRHQ010000127.1 GCA_903878475.1 uncultured Bacteroidota bacterium
GACAAAATAAAAAAACCTCACAATGGTTTGTGAGGTTTGTGGGCCCACCTGGGCTCGAACCAGGGACCCCCTGATTATGAGTCAGGTGCTCTAACCAACTGAGCTATAGGCCCATTCTTCAGTAAAAATTTGAAGAATTAAGGCTGCAAATATAGTCAAACCCCTTTAATTTAACGCTTCATTAGATTATTTGCCGTTAATTTGCAACTTCAAATTTAATTATGAAGAAACTCGTACTAATTGCCCTGGCTTTTCTAAGTATTACCGCCGCCAGTGCCCAAAAAAAGAAGAAATCATACGAATCAGTGTTGAATCGTGCCGGTGACCACCTCGTGGTACAACTGAGTAGCGACCATTGGATGGGCGCTCCCGACAGCGTAGCCAGTCATATAAAAAGCCTTTCCAGGGGTGCTAATATATATTTCATGCTCGACAAACCCTTTAAAGGAAATCCGACAATGAGTCTTGCGTTCGGATTGGGTATTGCCACCAGCAATATCTATTTTAAGAATATGGGCTTGGATATTAAATCAACCACGGCTAAACTTCCATTCATTAACCAAGACAATCTGGATCATTTTAAAAAATACAAACTGAATACCACTTTCCTGGAATTGCCGGTTGAATTACGATATACTCTTCACCCCGAAAATGAGGCCAAAAGCTTTAAAGCCGCAATCGGTATTAAAGTAGGTACCCTGCTGGGTGCACATACCAAGGGGAAATCACCACTGGATAAAAATGGCGCTTCAATCAACTCCTATATTGCCAAAGAAAACAGCAAGCGGTTTTTTAATACCACCCGCCTAGCGGCCACAGCCAGAATAGGTTATGGCCATTATACCCTGTTTGGAAGTTATCAGATCAACAATATCTTTAAAGATGGCGTTGCTGCACCAACCAAATTACTGCAAGTGGGTATTACCTTAAGCGGTTTATAATTTCTTATTGATATAATTATTGATCCCGGCCTCGGCCGGGATTTTTGTTTGTCACTACCTGCCAATCCCATAACTTTGCCGCTCACTCCACACCATGAGCGACGATATAAAACACGAATGCGGACTGGCTTTCATTCGGCTACGCAAACCCTTCAGTCATTATCAAAAAGAATACGGAACAGTATTGTATGGGCTTAATAAGCTGTACTTGCTGATGGAAAAACAGCATAACCGCGGACAAGATGGCGCTGGTATCGCTGCCGTTAAACTTGATACAGAACCGGGCTATCCCTTTATGCAACGCTTGCGGAGCAGTGCCAATCAACCCATCGCAGAACTATTTTTGCAAGTGGGTAATGAAATTGCAGAAGTAGAAAAGCACCTGCCAGATATTAAAAATCATCCCGGCCTGATGAAAGGTCATTTGAATTTTTTGGGAGAAGTGCTACTCGGCCATTTACGATATGGTACACAGGGGAAGAATAATGCAGAGTTTTGTCATCCCTTTATTAAGCGCAATACCATTCCTGCCAGAAACCTCGCATTGGCCGGTAATTTCAACCTGGTCAATACAGAAGAACTATTCGGATTGGTCAATATAGACCCAGGTGAGTTTCAGCGACAAAGTGACCTCGCCGCCATGATGGAAGTATTACATCACTTTGTAGTAAAAGCAGATATTGCCTTTCCGGGGCAAATGGATATTGTGAAAGTGCTAAAAAAAGCGGTGCCCTTATTTGATGGCGGCTTTCATTTCAGTGGCTTGCTGGGTAATGGCGATGCTTTTGTGATGCGCGACGCTCATGGCATTCGACCTTCCTATTATTATATCAACGACGATGTGATCGTAGCCGCCAGCGAAAGAGCAGCGATCAGAACCACATTTAATGTGGGCGAAAATGAAGTTCGAGAGCTGATGCCGGGCAATGCCCTTATCGTAAAAGCAGACGGCAGTTATAGCATTGAACAGATCGTACCCGCAAAAGAAAGAAAGGCCTGCAGTTTTGAACGCATCTATTTCAGCAGGGGTAGCGATGAAAAAATATACCGCGAGAGGATTGCACTAGGATATAACCTCAGCAACACCGTGCTGAAAGCTGTGAACCACGACCTGCGCAACACCATCTTCTCCTTCATTCCCAATACGGCCGAAACGGCTTTTTACGGATTATTGAAAGGGGCAGAAGATTATCTCAATAAAATTAAAATCGAACGCATACTGAGTTGGGGAAAAGAGTATGATGAAGAGAAGCTATCGGAAATGGTTAACCGCAGAATCCGTATAGAAAAGATCGCCATCAAGGATGTAAAATTGCGCACTTTTATTACCGAAGATGTGAACCGCAATGAAATGGTGCAGCACGTGTACGATATTACCTATGGCACCGTACGTAAAAATGAAGACACCCTAGTGGTGATCGACGACAGTATCGTACGTGGCACCACGCTGAAAGAAAGTATTGTGCGGATGTTGTCGCGCCTGCAACCTAAAAAGATCATTGTTGTTTCTTCGGCACCACAGATCCGTTACCCCGATTGCTATGGAATTGATATGAGCAAGCTGGGCGACTTTATCGCTTTCCGTGCGGTGATCGCCTTATTGCAGGAAACCAAGCAGGAATCATTGCTCACCGACCTGCTGCAAGAGTGCAAGGAGATGCAACGCAACAACCAACTGCATGCTGAAAATATGGTAAGGCGTCTTTACAAACCTTTTAGCCTGGACCAGATCTCTGATAAGATTGCACAACTGATCACCCCAATAGATATTAAGATACCCGTAACCGTTATCTACCAAACCATTGAGTCATTGCACGAGGCTTGTCCTACCAACCTGGGTGACTGGTATTTTACCGGTAACTACCCCACACCGGGTGGCAACCGTGTTTGCAATAAGGCCTTCATGAATTATATGGAGGGAAAGAATGTAAGGGGTTATTAATATTTAATTCAACGGATTGAATCTAGCATACAAACTGATTAAACCCTGATCTCTACCTTTTCTTAAAAATATCATTCAACAAAGCGGCTAAATGTATGCCCCCTTTCAGCAACTGCTGATTCATGGGTGCCAGGTAATCATAATTATAACGGTAGTCCAGTTTCTGGTCGGGCTGTTTAATATCAGCATATACTTTTTCGGCCAGCTGATAGGTTCCCCACATCCAGGTGGAAATAGGTTCCTTACTCCAAATTAAACGATCCGCCTCTGAAGGATGATTGATTGCCTTTGCATATTCGGTATAACTCAACTGCTGAAAATTGATCAGCTGATTGTCCCACACACTGTGCAGATTATACGAAACACCAAACCACATCACTTTTATTTTATTGCCTCCCTGATCTTCGGCCCTGCCCACATGCATGGGTTGGTGCACATCTCCTACAATATGAATCAGCAGGCGCAGGTACATCGCCTTGGTTTCCTGATCCAATGTATTCTTCTTCAACTCGGCCACCAAAAAATTCAATTTCGTATAGGCGTCAACGGTGGTATCGGCATCCAAAAATGTATGAAACTCCTGTTCACTGGCGCCACCCTTAAAATCGCAGTAATGCCATGGTGAATAATTTGATTTGCTGGGATCCGATTTAATAAAATCTGCCCAGTTGCTGGCCATGGCCACCGACTCGGTTCCCAATATCTTAAATATTTCTTTTTGTGTATGCCGGGTAAGATAAGCATCGGCTACCTCACCTACAATGCGATGCCCGAGTAAACCCCAGGCCATACCTTGGAAGGGGATATATAGAAAAATGATCAGTAAAAGCGACCGTATGATGCGTGGTAATTTCATGGTAAAATATTTTATACCCAAATGTA
>CAIRHQ010000128.1 GCA_903878475.1 uncultured Bacteroidota bacterium
ACCGATCCCAAACTGCCACCAATGAATTCAAAATCCATACAGGCGATCACCAGATCATTTCCATTTACCTGGCCATGTGCTACGGTAATAGAATCATGGATATCGGTTTTGGCATAGGCTTCATCCAATCTTTGGTTATATGGTTTGAGGTCAACAAATCCCAGGTAATCCTTCGATTTGATATTTTCAAATAGTTCGGTGTAGTGGTTATTGTCGAAGATGATCTCGAAATACTGATCACTGCCAATGCGGTGGTGGTATTCACATTTGGGGCAAACAAATTTGTTCTCCCCTAATTCGGAAATGGTGCAGGTATACTTACACGAAGGACATTTGGCCCATAGGCCTTCAGGTGCATCCTTCTTATCCTTGGTAGAGGTGAGGATCCCTTTTTTTATTCTCTTGAACCACCTTGATTTTGTTTCCCCTGCGTTGGCTTCTTCTCCGGCAAGATTGGCGTCAAAGTCTTCTTCGTGTTTCATGCGCTGTATTGTTGCGTGAAAAGTAATGGGTTGCTGCAATCTTTTAGTTAATAACAGCAACCCATAACCGCTTTATTAGGCGATGGTAATGGTTTGGTCAAGATAAACATCCTGAATGGTATTCAGTAGTTCCACTCCGTCTTTCATGGGTTTCTGAAACGCTTTTCTTCCACTGATCAATCCCATACCGCCGGCACGTTTGTTCACTACGGCTGTTCCTACTGCTTCTGCCAGATCGGTAGCACCCTTACTTTCTCCGCCACTGTTGATGAGGCCAACCCTTCCCATATAGCAATTGGCTACCTGGTAGCGGGTAAGATCGATCGGGTGATCGGTAGTGAGTTTAGAATATACTAAGGGAGATGTTTTTCCGTGTTTGGTTGCCAGATAACCACCGTTATTGGTCGGTAATTTTTGTTTGATGATATCTGCCTGGATGGTTACGCCCAGGTGATTGGCTTGTCCGGTAAGGTCGGCAGATGTATGATAATCCACGCCATCTACTTTAAACCCATTGTTACGGGTATAGCACCACAATACGGTGGTCATACCCAGTTCATGGGCCATTTCAAAGGCTGTAGATACTTCCTGGATCTGGCGGGTACTTTCTGCACTGCCAAAGTAAATGGTAGCGCCAACACTAACCGCGCCCATATTCCAGGCATCTTTTACTTTTCCAAACATGAACTGGTCGAATTTATTGGGCATGCTCAGGAATTCGTTGTGGTTAATTTTTACCATCATCGGGATCTTGTGCGCATATTTGCGGCTTACGATACCCAGTACGCCAAAAGTTGAAGCTACGGCATTGCAACCTCCTTCAATGGCCAGTTTTACAATATTTTCAGGATCAAAATAAATTGGATTAGGAGCGAAAGATGCACCAGCGCTATGTTCTATGCCCTGGTCTACCGGTAAAATAGATACATACCCGGTTCCGCCCAATCGGCCGTGGTCTAATATGTTCTGTAAACTCTTTAAAGTTTGATTATTACGATTGCTTAAACGCCAGATATCATCTACATGGTTAGGGTTAGGACATGCTATCTCCGCTTTGGTGATGGTCTTGCATTCATGGTTCAATAATGAATCAGCCTGGTCGCCGAGCAATTCAATAATTCTTTTGTTGGCCATATTTGTTATGTTTTGCGCAAATTTAATACAAAAACTGTTAAACGGCGGTATCGGTTTAATTTGATGTTCTCATCCTGTCTATCAAGGAAATAAAGTAATCAGGGGCAAGTAAAAGCCGGCTTCCATACCAGCTGAACATTTCACCATTTGTGAGGATCATTTTAACATCAGGCAGGATAAGATTTAATGCGTCTGCATGTTTTGAGGAGAAAGGATAGGGTTCTGAAGAAAGGAGCAAGGATTTGCATCCGCTTTGCTCCAATATTTCCATACTTATTGTAGGATACCTTGTTTGGTCCCTAAAAACATTGAGCAATCCGGCACGTTGCATCATGTCATGGATAAAGGTTCCGCCACCTACGGTCATCCATGGCTCACGCCAGATCATATAAGCTGCAGGAATGGGGCTCAGGTTAAGCGTATTTTGTTCAAGATTGGCAAACCGGATACTTATTTCATCTACAAGTGACTGAGCTTTTTTGGTTCGGTTGCTGAGTTGTCCAATATCCCTGATCATTTGCAAGGCATCATCCAGATTATTTACATCAGTAACCCATACCGGGTATTTATTGGCCAAAGCGAGGATCTGATCACGATCATTCTCTTCCTTGTTAGCAATAATAAGGTCGGGTTGGATCTGGTCGATAAGGCTGGCATTGACCTGCTTGGTTCCTCCTACGATAATTTTTGTATTGCGCCAGGGTGCTGGGTAGATACAAAATTTAGTGATACCCACTGTTTCTGTATCCAGTTCAAGAAAATGCAACAGTTCGGTTTGCGAGGGAACCAGGGATATAATCTTACGGGGAATGTTAGTGAAGGCACTGCTGCTGTTGAGGATCATATCCTAAAAATAAGGAGAAGAGGAGTGAAGTCATAAAAAAAACTTCCAAAGTGGTTGACGAATCAACCTCTTTGGAAGTCATTAAATTTACCAACCAAGCATTCAGTCGGTATTTCAGGATTCCGGATTCGCTTTCTTAAAGGGGGTTACCTATATTGAAAGTTGGTCCCTTAACTGGTATCCTGGTTCAACGTTTTTCATTTTAACCATCGTCGCTTTTTACAGCATAGGTTAGGACATTGGTTTGGTTTTTGCCATCTTCGCTTTTAACAGCATAGGCGTTGGACATTGTTGTTTCTTCAATTCTTTGAGGTCCTTGGTTTTTCTTCGGATGAGACCTTAAAGCGAATATTGGTTTTTAAACTTTAAAAGAAGTTGACTGATATTGGATCTTTTGGTTTTTCAAGAACAAAGGACAATACATTTGGTTTATTTGGATATTTTTGGATAACGATTGATATTTAATCTCTATCAATCAACTTCAACACAAAGATGCGGCAGAAAATGATCCTGTACTAGAGCGTTATTGCTCAATTTTTGAAGTACTGTAATTACTGTTGCAATCGTATATGTTCATAAACCCGGGAGGTATAGATACGAGAAGGGGTATCGTAAAAATACGTATAAATCAAGACTGAGTTTCATGAGAATGCATGGCCAGTATCGCTAAAACGCAGTACGGGCATATATTTAATGATTTTCGTAATTAAACAATGGAGTTATTTGGTGAGGCTTTGGATGATGTCGTATTTGGTTACGATATGAAAGGATCCGCTTTCATCCCTGCTCAGCACCGCACCATTTTCTTTATTGATAAAGCTGCTCAATCGTTCAACGGCCGTATTAAATGCCACTTCCGGATATGCTTTTTCCATTACTGTTGCGATCGTTTGTGTTTTGATATCCGGATTGGTCAGTATCTTATTGAATAATCCGCTTTCTGAAATCGCACCGATATTTTTATCTTGATCGATCACAGGAATATTTTCAATATCATATTTCTTCATCAGTTCAATAGCTTCCAACACAGTTTGAGTTGGTGCTACGGTGATGAGCCGTTGAGAACCTCTTCCACTGATCAGGTCCTTAAATGTTTTTACATCTAAGAATCCACGTTCCATCATCCATTCATCATTATATACCTTACCCACATAGCGGCTGCCGTGATCATGGAAGATACACACCACCACATCATCTTTTTTCAAAGAGGCTTTTAATTGTATCAATCCTTGTAAACAACTACCTGCACTGTATCCGCAAAACATACCTTCTTCTTTGGCGATGCGCCTCGCCATCACTGCTCCATCTTTATCGGTAACTTTTTCAAAACAGTCTATATAATGCATATCATAGTTCTGTGGCACGAAATCTTCTCCAAATCCTTCGCTGATATATGGATAAACTTCTTTCTGATCTTCTTCTCCGGTTTCAAAATATTTTTTCAATAAGGATCCGTAGCTATCAATGGCCCACACTTTGATATTCGGATTTTTTTCTTTCAGGTATTTTCCTGTACCCACAATGGTGCCGCCAGTACCGGTGGCTACTACCAGGTGCGTTATTTTTCCTTCTGTTTGTTCCCAGATCTCAGGACCGGTTTGTTCATAATGCGCATCGCGGTTGGCCAGGTTATCATATTGGTTAACATACCAGCTGTTGGGAACTTCGGTAGCCAGTCTTTTAGAAACTGAATAATAGGAGCGGGGGTCATCGGGTTCTACATTGGTAGGACAAACGATCACTTCTGCCCCTACAGCCTTTAATATATCTGCTTTCTCTTTAGATTGTTTATCGGTGGTGGTGAAAATGCATTTGTATCCTTTTACACAGGCCGCCAGTGCCAGTCCCATACCGGTATTACCACTTGTGCCCTCAATGATGGTGCCGCCGGGCTTAATTTTCCCTTCCCGTTCAGCCACTTCCAGCATTTTCAATGCCATACGGTCTTTGATAGAATTTCCGGGATTGAAATATTCCACTTTGGCCAGCACGGTACAGGGAAGGTCCTTGGTGATCTTATTGAGTTTAATAAGGGGGGTATTACCGATCGTTTCTAATATACTTTGTAACCACATAGCATCGTTGATTTTGGCAAAGGTAATTTTAAAGTTTATACAATAGCAAATGATTCAACTGAAAAATTGCCATTTTTTACCGCAGCTTGTAGGCATAAAAAAACCGGCAACAATTTGTGCCGGCTTTTAAAAAATATTTTAGCCATTAATAATTGATCTCAATGGTTTGATGTTTTATTCTGTAAGTCATCCTTATCTGCAGATTCATATAAGAATCCCTGTTGTTTGGGTTTCCTCTGTTGAGGCCGCCCTTAGGATATGCTGCGCCACCAGGTAATTCATCGCCGCGGTAAGTGAGTAATGGGATTAAAGGATTTTTGGCAGCCAGCAGGGTCTGACTAGGATAACCTCCATTACTTACGTCATCGAGGTAATCAGAATCTACAAAATGATATTTTAATTCAATGCCCAAACGGAAATGATCGTTTATTTCAAATTTTATACCACCCCCAAAAGGAATTTCCAAAATGGTGCGGGCATAAGGTTTTATAATTTCTTGATTTGCGTCAGTCAGTAAACCCTGACCTTCTGTAGTGAGTGGTTGTAAAAATTGTTTTTTACCAAACCGGTCTGTGGTATAAGGGTTGAAATGTAAAAGACCTACTCCAAGAAATGCATATGGACTAAAGGTATGATCCGCCATGCTCAAGAAATCATATTCCACCATGCTGTTAAGGCTTAGGAGACTTGATTTGAAACTCAGGTTCCGAGCAATTAGGTCGGTTCTTTTATTCTTACTGTCTGATGCCTGGATCTTTGAATAACCAAATTCGTTCCTCCAGCTAAATCTTTTGTTGAACTGGTACGAAACACCTCCACTAAAAGCATAGGAAGGCTGGCTAAAGGATAGGGCTTTCTCTTTTAAGTCACCCATATAACTTGATGAACCTGCAGCAAAACTAAGGTCAACTTGTGCTTGCGCAATTGAACCCGAAAATAATAGCGCACACAATATGGTGATTGGGGCTGTTTTCATAAAACTTAGATATTTAGGAGATACAAAAATATCTAATAAATAGCTAAATTCAGATAAATAGTTTAACAATTTTCACTAGTAATTTTACTACATCCGACTAGTTATTTCCCAAGATTTGTAGTGATTTTCTTACCCCGTTATCATTTGTATTCAGCACTTCAACGAATCCCTCGGTATGCCATAAAATCCTTGCTATGGCCGCTTTTATGTTCAATTGGATATGGTCTTTTTCTATAGCAGTGAGCTTGGTGAGGATGATAGAATCTTTGGCTGCTGTTGTTGTGAAATTATCCCATTCCAAAGGAGCCAGTGAAAAATTTTGAATAAAGCTGTTGCAGTCTTTAAATTCTTTCACCCTATTTTGATTTTGCAAATAATACCGATAGGCAAAATCCTGCAGGGTATTTTTTTCTGCCAGCAGCACTAGCGGTAACGAGTATCCGCTGGTATCCAGTGCAATAAAATAATCAGGACTGATGCCGCCACCACCAAAAAGTTTTTTCCCGGATTTGCTGTGGTAGATCTTACTGCTGTCATTTTTCACTGAATCAGCATACTGCGTTTCTCCATCATGATAACGATTCGTGATCTCATTAAAATAGGCTTTACCACCCTTGGCATAATTGCGTTGAATGCTTCTGCCCAGGGGGGTATAATATCTGGCAATGGTCAATCGCAGTGCACTGTTGTCGCTGAGGTCGAATTGTTGCCCTACCAGCCCCTTGCCAAATGTCCGGCGGCCAATGATGATGGCCCGGTCCCAGTCTTGCAACGCCCCGATCAATACTTCACTGGCACTCGCGGTGCCTTCATCGGCTAAAATGGCCAGCGTGCCTTTTTCAAATTGTCCTACCCGGCGGCAGCGATATTCTTTTCTGGGTGCATGCTTGCCTTCGGTATAGGTGATGAGTTTATCACCATCCAGGAATTCATCGGCCATTTCTACAGCTTCTTCCAGGATGCCGCCTCCATTTCCGCGCAGGTCGAGTACCAGTTGTTTCAACCCTTGTTTTTTAAGGCCTTCCAGCGCTTCCATGAATTCGCGATAGGTTTGTGAAGAGAATTTATTCAGTTTGATATATCCGGTACCGTTAGTGAGCATATAGCTGGCATCCACACTGCGCAGCGGAACGGCATCACGGGTAATGGTAATTTGTTTTATGGTGGTATTGCGCATCAGCGTTACCATTACTTTTGTATCGCGGTCGCCCCGAAGCAGTTTTCGTAGTTTTTCCGCATCAATCTTTACGCCCGCGATACTGCTGTCGTTCACTTTCAGCAATTTGTCGCCCGTGAGCAAACCGGCCTTATCACTTGGCCCGTCTTTCAATACATTGATCACATGCAGGGTATCATCCAGGATATTGAATTCAATTCCGATGCCATAGAATTTCCCGGCAAGGTCTTCGTTCACTTGTATGAGCTCTTCGGCGGGGATGAATACAGAGTGGGGGTCCAGTTTGCTGAGCATGGCCTGAATAGCGGTATCGGCCAGTGAATCAACAGAAACATCATCTACATATTTGTTTTTGATCAGTTCCATGATCTCATCAACCGGCCGGCGTTTATCCGTATGGAAGAAGCTTTTTCCGGGCATATTGTCCCTCATTTTAAAACCGAGGTACATGCCAAAGATCATGGTGATGCTGAAAAGCAGGGGCAACCAAACCTGTATCTTTTTGTTATTCATGCAGCGAAGTTAATTTTTTGCCCCCGAACTGCGATAATTTGGAAAAGATTTCGGTTCAAAGCATTAACTTCAAAGACAAATTCAAAATCTTACTATGTCGGTAAAATTAATAGCAGACAGCGGTTCCACCAAGACCGAATGGTGTTGGATGAATGGGAAGGAGAAAAAGACCTTTTTTACCCAGGGGCTAAGTCCTTATTTTCTCTCTTCTGAACAAATTGAATACATCATTGAGGCAGAACTGATGCCGAAGCTGAAAAAATACAAACAACCCGATGAGGTTTTCTTTTACGGTACGGGATGCAGCAATCTAGAAAATGTGAAACTGGTAAAAAAAGCCATCCTGCAGATCTTCCCGAGAGCAGGGGTAACCGTTAACCACGATCTGATGGGAGCAGCGCGTGCATTGTGTGGTGATCAGAAAGGCATCGCCTGTATATTAGGTACCGGTTCAAATTCCTGTTATTTCAATGGAAAAAAAATAATGAAGAACAGTCCGGGTTTAGGATTTATCCTCGGCGACGAGGGCAGTGGTGCCTATCTCGGGAAAAAAGTGATCCAGTATTTTATGTACAATACATTTGATGCCGACCTGATGGACCGGTTCAGGGCTAAATTCAATACCAGTGCTGATGAAGTGCTTACAGCCGTGTATAAAAAACCATTACCCAACCGTTACCTGGCTTCTTAT
This sequence comes from uncultured Bacteroidota bacterium, assembly GCA_903878475.1. Lineage (GTDB taxonomy): Bacteria > Bacteroidota > Bacteroidia > Chitinophagales > Chitinophagaceae > Ferruginibacter. Next base: position 7,893 of record CAIRHQ010000128.1, read on the forward strand.
GCCATATTCCTGGCCGAAAATCGTGGTCATTATATGGTAGAGAATATCATTGAAGACGGGTTCAACGATTTCTTTTTCAACCATATTTATAAATACCGGGAAAGCTGGACCATGCCGATAAATTTTGTGGGCAGTGTAGCCTATGGTTTCAAGGATGTGTTGAAAGATATGTGTGATGGTTATGAACTGCAATTGGGTAAAGTATTAAAAAAGCCGATGGATGGGCTCGTTAAATTTCATGCTAAATAATTCTTTATGTCGTTTGAGCGGATAACAGAATCGGAGTCTACGTATCAGCATCTTGAAAAAATGAGTGCAGGCGAATTGCTCAGCAACATGAATCAGGAAGATAGTAAGGTCGCTGATGCGGTGGCTGCACAAATAACTGCCATTGAATCTTTGGTGAATGCCATCACAGAAAAAATGTTGATGGGAGGCCGGTTATTCTATATTGGCGCCGGAACCAGTGGCCGATTGGGAATATTGGATGCCAGTGAATGTCCGCCAACCTTTGGTATCCCTGCTGGTATGGTTATCGGTATCATTGCCGGCGGATCAAAAGCCATCACGGAAGCCGTAGAATTTGCAGAAGATGATGTAGAGCAGGGATGGCGCGACCTATGCGCTTATTCAATTTCAGAGAAGGATGTGGTAGTGGGCATTGCAGCCAGTGGAACCACGCCCTATGTGATCGGCGCGCTGGAAAACTGCAGAAAAAACGGGGTAATAACCGGTAGTATTTGTTGTAATTCCGGGGCACCGTTAAGTACCGTATCTGATCATCCCATTGAAGTGGTGGTAGGCCCCGAGTTTGTAACCGGCAGTACCCGGTTGAAAAGCGGAACCGCACAAAAACTGGTACTCAATATGATCAGTACCAGTGTGATGATACTATTAGGAAGAGTAGAGGGAAATAGGATGGTGAATATGCAGCTGAGCAATGATAAACTGCTCGACAGGGGCGTGCGGATGTTGATGGAAAAACTACCCAGCACTGATTACGCGTTCACCCGCGAATTGTTAATAAAAAGCGGATCTGTTAAAAAAGCGCTAGAGCTGCACCGTTCATAAAATAATCTTGGAAATTTTCTATGATATCAGTAATTTTCATATCTGATTATTCACTAAATACTAACTTATGAACATCAAATCTTTACTCTTCTCAAGTTCTGTTTTTTTTACCTTAGCTGCCACCGCACAGGATGCCGGCAAAACCTACGCCATCACCGGCGACGGGAATGGTGATTTCCTCTGGATGAATATCAGACAGGTGGATGTATCATCGGGCAAATGGATGCAGGATGTATACCAGCGCGACAAAACAGCCTTTGTTTTGACCGATGCGGTGAGTAAAACACCCGTAAACAGTGCTTATGGCAATGCACCTACTGCTTCTATGGTAGCTGCTGCGGCTTACGACAAACAACACGATAAATTATTTTTTACGCCGATGCGCCTGGGCGAATTGCGCTGGCTCGACCTGAGTGCTGCCGGCGATAGCCGCCGTTTTTACAGCACCGGTGCGGGTTCACTGAATACTGGCGACCTGATCAAAGATGAGGCCAACCAGATCAGTAGGATGGTGATCGGAGCCGACGGTAACGGATATGCGCTTAGCAATGATGCCAATCATTTGATCCGTTTCACCACGGGTAAAAAAACAGTGATCACTGATCTGGGAAATCTATTCGATGCTGAAACCAACAGCAATATCTCAGTACATAATAAATGCACCAGCTGGGGCGGCGACATCATTGCCGATGCCTACAATAAATTATACCTCATCACGGCCAGTCACAATGTGTTTGTAGTGGATATCGACACCCGCGTGGCCACTTTTAAAGGCATGATCACCGGCCTGCCTGCAACGTATGCTACCAATGGCGCAGCAGTGGATGCCGATGGCAAAGTAGTGGTAAGCAGTGCCAGCAGTTTTACCGGGTATTATCGCTTCGACATCAACGACCTGAAGGCAACATTGATGGAAGGATCGGATCTGAAATACAATGCATCTGATCTGGCCAATGGCAACTTATTGTTGCAGAAAGAAGCCGATGCTCAAAAAAATATTACTACTCCGGTTCCTTTCAGGGCCGTTACACCGGCAATCAATGCTGATGCACATGTGTATCCTAATCCGGTTACCAATAACGAATTCAGGGTTTTGTTCGATGGACAGCCATCAGGAAATTATACCATTTCCCTCACCGATCTTTCTGGCAGGGCCATTCTGAACAGGTCCGTTACCATCGGAGCCAAAGGACAGGTAGAAGCCGTGCGTATCCCATCCACATTGGGTAAGGGTATGTATATGGTGAAACTCACCAACACGAGCGGACAAGCTATTTTCACTGAACGTATCGTAGTTCAGTAAACAATATCGGGTTAATAAGTAGGGCCGCAGTTGATGCGGCCTTTTTTATTTTCAGCATTCGGCAATTAATTTGAAATTTGCCGGTAACAACGTAGAATCTATGCAAGATCTGGAACCCTTCTACAATTGGAGGCATTTATATACCGCGGAGGAAGACCCCCAGTCACCTTTTTATGGCAGAAAATATAGTGAGTTTGAATTCACGCATACCGTGTATAATTATTTTATACATCCGCAGTGGGATGAATTTGGCTCCCGGACACTTTACCTGAAAATATTGTTTACCGATTATGAGCAGCATTATGCCATCATTGAACTGATCGGCGAATGGAATGATGCCATAGAGAACGATATCATGACACTGCGGAGGGATATTACAGATCGATTGTATAAGAAAGGCATTTATAAGTTTATCCTGCTGGCCGAGAATGTGCTGAATTTTCACAGCAGCGATGATAGCTATTATCAGGAATGGCACGAACAACTGGAAGAGGATGGGGGCTGGGTGGTGATGTTGAATATGCCCGAAGCCAGCCAGTACGACTTCAAAAAATCAAGGCTTACCCATTATGTACACCTGCTCGATTTTCCTCAATGGCGTACGCTGAAACCAGAATATGTTTTTCAGCAGGTGGATAACTGGATGATAAAAAGATTGGCGTGATGAAAATCATATAAAAGAATGAGCAATCAGGATTTAATTTCAGCATTCCGCCGTACTTTTGTGCAACCAATTTTAACTTACAATTCCTGAAATATGACATGGAATCAGTTTTTCACTTCCTCCATCGGCAAGAAATTTCTTATGGGCCTGACGGGGCTTTTCCTCATCTGTTTTTTGATCATTCATGTGGGCGTTAATGCCTGCATTTTTGTAAATGACCATGGGGAAATATTTAATATTGCCGCTCATTTTATGAGCCATAACTGGATCCTCCGCATCCTGGAGATCGGGTTATTTGCCGGCTTGATACTGCACATCATTCAGGGGCTTTTGCTTTGGAAACAGAACCGCTCTGCACGGCCAGTAGGCTACACCGTTAGTGCGGCCGGTGCCAGCAGTACCTGGTACAGTCGCTCCATGGGACTCCTGGGCAGCTTGCTCCTCATCTTTCTGGTGGTGCATATTTCAAAATTCTTTGTGGATACTAAGATCGCCTTGTATAGTGGCGACCGAGCCACCAACCTCTATGAGGAAATGCAGGCCGAGTTTAGCCGCTGGTGGATCGTGGTGATCTACCTGGTAGGAGTTATCGCGCTGTTCTGGCACCTGTTGCATGGCTTCCAGAGTGCTTTCCAGACCTTTGGGCTCAACCACAAAAGGTATTCACCTATTATTAAGTTCATCGGTATCGGATACACGATCATCGTATCGTTGTTATTTGCCCTGATGCCGCTGGCAATGTTTCTGAAATGGCTGGATTAAGTTGTTGCCCTTTGCACAACTGTACAAGTGTGCGACGCAACGATGCTGGTCATTGAACCGATGCCGGGAACAAACCGGGTAATATCAAAAAGGAATTAACTCATCAATTAATAGAAATACAATGGCTTTAGATTCAAAGATTCCGCAGGGCGCAATGAACGAAAAGTGGAGTGATTATAAAGGACATGTGAAACTCGTCAATCCCGCCAACAAACGCAAACTGGAAGTGATCGTAGTGGGTACCGGACTAGCCGGTGCTTCGGCCGCAGCCGCACTGGGCGAACTGGGTTACAAGGTAAAGGCTTTCTGTTTTCAGGATAGTCCGCGCCGCGCCCATAGCATTGCCGCACAAGGAGGGATCAATGCCGCAAAGAATTATCAGAATGACGGGGATTCGGTATTCCGTTTATTTTATGATACCGTAAAAGGTGGCGATTACCGTGCACGCGAAGGAAACGTACATCGCCTGGCTGAAGTAAGTTCAGCCATCATCGACCAGTGCGTAGCACAGGGTGTTCCTTTTGCCCGCGAGTATGGTGGATTACTGAGTAACCGCAGTTTCGGCGGAACACAGGTGCAGCGTACTTTTTATGCAGCCGGACAAACCGGTCAGCAATTGTTACTCGGTGCTTACAGCGCTTTGGAACGGCAGGTAGCCCTGGGTAATGTAACCATGTACAGCCGCCATGAAATGCTGGAACTGGTGATGATCGATGGTAAGGCCAGGGGTATCATTGCCCGCGACCTGGTGAGTGGTGAGTTGGAAAGACATTTCGGTCATGCGGTACTGTTATGTACCGGCGGATACGGCAA
>CAIRHQ010000129.1 GCA_903878475.1 uncultured Bacteroidota bacterium
CAAACCACCGATGCAAGCTGCCTTGAAGGCGGCTCAGCAATCCTTGAACTGGCAGGGTTTGAAGCGCCCTTCGGCATCACCTGGAATACAGATCCCGTTCAGTTTGGCCCCGTGGCAAACAACCTGCCACCCGGGAATTACAAGGCCAGTATCGTGGATGCTGAACAGAAAAAAATGGTATACCCCATCAGTATCGCATTGATCAATGACCTCACCCTTACTGTTCATGCAGATACTACCATCTATTCGGGCATGTCGTTTGATGCTGTTGCTAACGGCAATGCTGACCAGTATAGTTGGACCCCGGCAACCGGACTCAGCGATCCGAATATTGCTACACCCGTAGTCGCTCCTACCAGTACCACCCTGTATAGCATTCGCGCCTCCAAAGGATTTTGCCAGATCAGTAAATCCTTCAAAGTAACGGTACTGCCTGCTATCATCCATGTTTTCACTACCAGAGAAAACACGGTGGTGATCAGTTTACCAGATGCCGATACAAAAAAATACCAATTGAAATTTTTTGATGAACCCGGAAAATTCATTTTCGAAATAAACCGCTTGCACGATAATTATCTGATCATTGATAATGCCAATTTTGTTCACGCGGGATGGTTCCAGTATGAAATATTTGAAGCCGGAAAAAGAATCGAGAAAAATAAATTTTATTTGTCGAAGGAAGACAAAGTACAGAAGCCCGCCGTAAATGAGAAAGGAAAAAAAGCGAATTAATATCAGCTCCTACAACAGTTCAACGTCGAATACCGAGCTGAAATGTTTTTTTATTTTTTCCTTTACCAAATCATAATCCACTGCTTCTCCCAATTCTTTTTTAATGGATGTTACCTGCTTGTTTTGAATGCCGCAGGGAATGATATGGTTAAAATAATCCAGGTTGGTGTTCACATTAAGGGCAAATCCATGCATGGTGATCCATCTGCTGCAACGCACGCCGATGGCGCAAATTTTTCGTTCTTTTCCAATGATGCCCGGCTCGATCCATACGCCTGTTTCACCTGCACTGCGTTCGCCCTTGATCCCAAATTCTTCAATGGTTAGAATAATGATTTCTTCCAGGTTACGTAAGTATTTTCCAATATCGGTGCTGAATTTCTCCAGATCCAGGATTGGATAACCTACAATTTGCTGTAAACCATGAAAAGTGATATCGCCGCCACGATTGGTGTTGTAAAACTGGATATCATGTTCTTTTAATTCCTCATCCGACAACAGCACATGCTCCTTATTCCCACTTTTCCCTAAAGTATATACAGGCGGATGCTCGCAAAAAAGAAAATGATTAACCGTATCCAGCATCAGGCTGGGGCCCCCGGGCAATTGCTCTGCCTGCTGCTGGCTTTGCCGCATCAATGATTTGATCCGCACATTTTCCTGCAGCAATGATTCCTGGTAATCCCAGGCATCCTTATACTCGATCAATCCCAGGTCCTTAAATATGACTGTTCGCTTATCCACTGCAATGTTTTAATTTGCAAAGGTAATTAGTTCATAGTTCATAGTTCATAGTTCATAGTTCATAGTTGGAGGTTGGAGGTTGGTCCCGATAGCTATCGGGAGGAGGTTCATTAGTGTAATTACACAATGAAGCTTACGGAATCTCCTAAACGCCTAAACAACTAAACACCTAAACAACTAAACTAATAATTCAACAACCCGAAATGAGTAAAAAAGACATAGAAATAGAAGATGATCAGCTCGAAACGGAGTCGTTGTACGAGAAACTGGTGATGACGATCGACAAGGGTCAGGAACCCCTGCGTATCGATAAATTTTTAATGAGCCGCATTGAAGGTGCTACCCGCAATAAAATTCAGCGGGGCATTGATGACGAAATGGTGCTGGTGAATGAAAAGCCGGTGAAGAACAATTATAAAGTAAGGCCCGGCGATAAACTGGTAGTGTATACCAGCTATGCGCCGGAAGGAAAAGATATTTTGCCGGAAGAAATGCCGCTGAACATTGAATATGAAGATGAATCGCTGATGATCATCAACAAACCTGCCGGACTGGTGGTGCATCCCGGCAGTGGAAATCCTGGCGGCACTTTAGTAAACGGAGTAGCGTACTATTTGAAACAACAAAACCCAACGCTTGATGAAAATGATCTGTCGAGGTTTGGTCTTGTTCATCGTATTGATAAAAATACCAGTGGTTTATTGGTGATGGCGAAAACACCAAAAGCCATGACCGATCTGGCGAAACAGTTCTTTAACCATACGGTCCACCGCAGGTATATCGCCTTGGTATGGGGCGATTTTGAAAAGGACGAAGGCACCGTTGTGGCCCATGTAGGCCGCCACCAACGCTTCCGAAAGATCTTCACGGCTTATCCGGATGGCGACCATGGAAAAGATGCCATCACCCATTACAAAGTACTGGAACGATTCAATTATGTAACCCTGGTAGAATGCCGGCTAGAAACCGGTCGCACACACCAGATCAGGGTACATATGCAATTGATCGGGCATCCACTATTCAATGATGACACTTATGGTGGTGATAGAATTGTAAAAGGAACCGTATTCACCAGATACAAACAATTTGTGGAGAATTGTTTCAATCTATGCAAACGGCAAGCCCTACACGCAAAAGAATTGGGATTCATCCATCCGGTTACCCGCAAGCAAGTACTCTTTGAATCGGAGATACCGGATGATATGCAGGCCGTGATTGAAAAATGGAGAAAATATATTGCCGATAAATAAGCATTAGGATACAGACCATGATCAGCTTTACCGCAACCATATTAAAATATGATGAGCAGGGGGAAAAGACTGGCTGGACCTATATTGAAATTCCCAAAGCTACCGCTCATCGCATCAACCCATCGGTAAAAAAATCTTATCGGGTAAAAGGAAGATTGGATGATTTTCTCATTGAGCAGGTTGCCCTGGTGCCCGTGGGTAACGGAAATTTCATCATGGCCATCAATGCCGCTATGCGCAAGGGTATTGGCAAAAGGAAAGGTGCTACTGTACAAGTATCCATCGAAAAAGATGATGCACCCATTCAAATTTCAAATGAACTGCTCGATTGTTTAAGTGATGAACCATCAGCACTCGAGTATTTTAATAAGCTACCGCAAAGCCATCGGAATTATTTTACCAAATGGATCGATTCTGCTAAAACCGATGCCACAAGAACGAACAGAATTGTATTGGTGGTTAAGACCATGCTGCTGAAAATGGATTTTGGCGCCATGCTTCGGGCCGAAAG
>CAIRHQ010000130.1 GCA_903878475.1 uncultured Bacteroidota bacterium
CATGTACAGCCGCCATGAAATGCTGGAACTGGTGATGATCGATGGTAAGGCCAGGGGTATCATTGCCCGCGACCTGGTGAGTGGTGAGTTGGAAAGACATTTCGGTCATGCGGTACTGTTATGTACCGGCGGATACGGCAATGTATTTTACCTGAGCACCAATGCCATGGGCAGCAATGTAACCGCTATCTGGAAGGCGCATAAGAAAGGAGCACAGTTCGGCAATCCTTGTTTTACACAAATCCATCCCACCTGTATCCCCGTAAGCGGCGACCACCAGAGTAAACTTACCCTGATGAGTGAGAGTTTACGCAACGATGGCAGGATATGGGTACCCAAACTGAAAGACGAAAAACGCAAAGCAGTAGATATTCCGGAAGCGGAAAGAGATTATTACCTCGAACGCAGGTATCCCGCATTTGGGAACCTGGTACCACGCGATGTGGCTTCCCGTGCCGCCAAAGAGCGATGCGATGAAGGTTACGGTGTGGGCACCACGAGGATGGCCGTGTATCTTGATTTTGCAGATGCCATTATACGTTACGGCAAGATCGAAGCCGGTAAACAAGGGCTCGATCAGTCTAATGAAGTCCTGATCATCAAACTGGGCAAGGCTGTGATAGAAGAAAAATATGGCAACTTGTTTGAGATGTATGAAAAGATCACCGGCGAAAATCCATATGAGATGCCGATGCGCATTTATCCTGCCGTGCATTATACTATGGGAGGATTATGGGTAGATTATGAATTACAAACAACTGTTCAGGGCCTGTATGCCTTGGGTGAAGCCAATTTCAGTGATCATGGGGCCAACCGATTGGGCGCAAGTGCATTGATGCAGGGATTGGCCGATGGATATTTCGTGATCCCGTACACGCTGGGTAATTACCTCGCTGATGAGATCGCCACTAAATCAATTTCCACCGATCATCCTGCATTTGAAGCCACCGAAAAAGAAGTGAGCGAGCGCATTCAAACACTGATGAACATTAAAGGTAACCGCACCGTGGAAAGCTTCCATAAAAGGCTGGGTAAAATCATGTGGGATAAATGCGGAATGGCGCGTAATGCGGCCGGACTGAAAGAAGCGATCGTAGAAATTCAGGCCTTGAAAAAAGAATTCTGGGCTGATGTACGGATACCCGGTGAGATCAATACCATGAATCCCGAACTTGACAAAGCAGGAAGGGTAGCGGATTTCATTGAATTGGGTGAATTGATGTGCCTTGATGCATTGAACAGAAATGAAAGCTGTGGCGGACATTTCAGAGAAGAATCACAAACCGAGGAAGGTGAAGCCAAACGCGACGATGTTAATTTTAGCTATGTGTCTTCTTGGGAATATAAGGATGAAAGCAACTGGCAACTGAATAAAGAACCTTTGACATTTGAAATAGTGAAACCATCGCAACGTTCATATAAATAAAATGAAACTGAGCGGATTTACTTTTGTACGGAACGCAATAAAGTACGGATATCCTGTAGAGGCTTCTATTCGTTCGTTGTTGCCACTGGTAGATGAAATGATCGTTTGTGTAGGTCAATCAGAAGATGACACCGAAGCTTTGATTCGATCGATCAATTCAGAGAAGATACGGATCGTCAATACGGTGTGGGATGAAAATTTAAAACAGGGTGGGGCAGTGCTGGCAGAAGAGACCAACAAAGCGATGGATGCCACAGCCGCCGATAGTGACTGGCTCTTTTATATACAGGCCGATGAAGTGCTTCATGAACAGGATCATGATACAATCCGGCAAGCGATGTTGCGATATCTGGAAGATAAAAAAGTGGAGGGACTGCTGTTCAACTACCTTCATTTTTATGGCAGTTATCGATACATCGGCGATGGCAGAAAATGGTATAGCAAAGAGATCCGGGTGATCAGGAATGATAAACAGATCAGGAGTTACTTAGATGCGCAAGGATTCAGGTGGAAGGATGGCAGGAAACTGAACGTGAAACTGATCGATGCTAATATTCATCATTATGGATGGGTGCGAAACCCATTGAAAATGTTTCAGAAACTGAAAGAGGTGGGGAAGCTCTGGGGAGGGAATGACGATCAGGGAAAAGAAACAGGATTAAAAACTGCAGAACGATATGATTATTCCAATATTGATTCTGTAACAGCATTCAAGGGTACACATCCCGCAGTGATGGAATCGTTGGTAAAACAAGAAGATTGGGATGCCGACCTGGAGATCAGTAGAAAAAAATTTAAAAATAGCAAGCACCGCCTTTTATATTTCTTATGGAAAACTTTTGGGTGGAGGCCATTTGAATACAGCAATTATAAACGCATATAAGCAATATGGAACATTACAACATGAATCTCACACTTAAAGTGTGGAAACAAAAAAACAAGAACGACACTGGTGGATTTGAATTGTACCAAGTGAAAGATATTTCATCGGAAATGTCCTTCCTTGAAATGTTTGATGTGTTGAATGAACAACTCATTACTGAAGGGAAGGATCCCATTGCATTTGACCATGATTGCCGCGAAGGGATCTGTGGTACCTGTAGTTTACATATCAATGGTAGAGCGCATGGTCCGTGGACAAAGAATACCACTTGCCAGTTGCATATGCGTGCTTTTAACGATGGGGATACCATTGTAGTAGAACCATGGCGCAGCAAGGCTTTTCCGGTTATCAAAGACCTGATCGTGGATCGCAGTGCCTTTGACCGGGTAATCCAGGCCGGTGGCTTTATATCTGTGAATACCGGCAATGCAGTAGATGCCAATGCCATATTGATTGATAAGAAAGATGCGGATACTTCATTCAATGCAGCATCCTGTATTGGTTGCGGCGCTTGTGTAGCCACTTGTAAAAATGGAAGTGCCATGTTGTTCGTGAGTGCCAAAGTATCTCAACTGGCATTATTGCCACAAGGACATCCGGAGAAACAATCAAGGGTATTGAATATGGTGGCACAAATGGATAAGGAAGGATTTGGCAATTGTACCAATACCTATGCCTGTGAGGCCGAATGCCCGAAAGGAATTTCTGTTTCCCATATTGCACGCATGAATCGTGAATACCTGTTGGCAGGACTTACTACCGAAGAATAACAATATTGTTCTATAAAAAAAGGCTGACTCAATTATCTGAGTCAGCCTTTTTTATTAAGTATCTTTTTTTGAAAATAATATTACTTTTTCTTTTTTGTTTTTATGGTAAACACCCTGGATACATTGAATCCAAAATGTACATCACCTTTGAAGAAATCGCCGGTGGTTTCGGTGATAAAGGTCTTCTCGGTCATGCCTGTTGAATTGGTGAAATGCAATTGGAATACGTGCCCGCCGGTTTCGATATCGAATCCTACTGCCAATGAATTTTTTGTTCCCGCGAGCCGATAGTTCTCACCAGTCACGATGGATATGGGCAGTACATGATAATATTCCACATTAAAACTCAGTCGCTTATTCAGTTTGATCCTTCCACCTCCACCCAGGGCGAAAATATCATTAGGCTCGGTTACGTTTTTAGCAATATTATAATGTATGAAGGAAGGCATCAGTTGTAAAGAGAGTCCGTCGCTGAACTTCCTGGCAATGATGAGCTGATGGGCAAATGACAGTCGGGATGTATAATAATTCTTTATTGAAATATTATCCCATTTCAATGTTTTTAACATTACTGTAGAAACGGCGCTGACCGAAATAGGAGAGCCTCCCTGGGCCTGTCTCAGAATTTTAAATTTGGCAAAGGCGTCATATTGTTTCTGGTAAGTACTTCTGCCTGCGCCCACCATCAATCTTTTTGAAATGCCATAATCAAGTCCGATCCGCATAGAGGCCTGATCCAGCCCGAATAATTCATAAGCGCCTCTGTTCAACATACCGAACCGATGCGAAATTTTCAGGTCGAGCACACCAGGGGCTACATTTTCTATTGAATGACCATTGATCAGTCGGGATGTTTTAAAAGTGGCCGTGGCATAATTCTTTTTCTTTGTTTTTTTGCTGTCGTCATCAAGCATCTTCATCAGGTCGTCCTGTGCATAGATCCTCGGCAGGGCGAAACTGAGCAGCATCAGCATCATTATTGTTTTTTTCATCATTCAGCGTTTAAAGGGTTTAGCTTTTAGGATCATATTTGCAATCCACGATTATGTCTATGTCCTGCGATATTTTATCAGCCACCAATGAAGGGATGCTGATATCAAAATCTTTCAGTTTTACTGAAAATTTAGCGTAAGCCGCGATCTTACCGGCTTTCACCGTGAGCGTGCCATTGCTGCTTACTTTTTTGGTAACGCCATGCATGGTGAGGTCGCCCTCTACAACCGCAGGGTAATTGCCGTCTTTGGTAAAATTGATGGCCGATAGGTTGCTGATCTTTCCTTTGAAGGTTGATTTAGGGAACTTATCGCTTTCCACATAATTTTCATTGAAATGTTCTTCCATCAATGCCCGGTCGAAATGAAAGCTTTTCAATAAAATGGCGAATACCATATCGCCGGTTTGGGTATTGATCACACTGGATACTTCATTATTATCGGCCTCAATTTTTTCAACAGAGGAGCGGGAATTGAAGGATACTTTGCCTGCTTTGGTCATGTACAACGACTGTGCACCGGCCGTGATGGAGATCACGGATAATAGTAAGATGACGATTGATTTTTTCATGTTTGGTTGTTTTAATTGTTTTGAATTCCGGCTGTGATCCATTGTTGAATTTTAGTTAATACACAAAATGGAAGTTTGGCGCCATTTTTTGGCATGGCTGAAAATCCTGAATTCTGGTTGATGGAACCCATCAATTTCCCATTCAGCGCCTGTGCCTTTACGCCATCATAGGTGTCCAGTATTATACCGCCCGAAGCCGATGATGTATTATGGCAACCGCTGGCATTGCAACTGGCGGTCATCACGGGTGCTACATCTGTTGAATATTTGGCCGTGGCAGTAGTATCGCATAGCGTTTTTGCATCGGGGTACAACAGGTCTTGCTTGTCGTAATAGCAACTGCTGCATGCAGCCAGGGCTAAAAAGCCGATGATGATTAGTGGCAGGGTTTTCATGATCAATTTGGTTGGTTTGTTTTTTGTTATAAAATCAATTTAATTATCGGCAACTACACATCTTACCATCACTACATCGGTAAGGTAGCCGGTGCATATACCTTTCAGCGTAGCCAGTTCGCCGGATTTCAGTTTGGGAAGATTTTTATCTTCCAGCGTACAACGTACACTGCCCATTTCTGTGCCCCTGAGTTCAATGATGGTTTCTCCTTGCTGATTTTTTGCAATATCATTTACCTGTCCGGTTACTTCCAGTACTTTATCCAGGAATTGTTTATTGGAGGAGATTTCATTTTGTTCATATTCATCGACTAGCTTTTGAGCATGTAGACTAATGGCCGTGGCAGCTTTCACATTACGGTGAGGCTTGTTGTATAGCGTATAGCCTGCAATTCCGGCAGTGATGAGTAATATCAGTACACTTACCATACTCCATTTCAGGAAATTGTGCTTTGTCTTGTTCATGATAACTGTTTTTCTTGTTTACAAAATGGTTAATTTATTATTAGTCGGTATACCGGTGACCGGCATTGACCCAGTTGGTGATGATCAGTTTCTCAGCTGCTGTAAAAAGTGCTTGAGGACTTTTAGGCATTTTAATCAAAGTATAAGTAACCGTTGCGCCATTGATCTGACTCCATTTGGAAACAATGCTGCAGTCTGCATCAAAATTGTATCCGGCCGCATTAGCACCATTCATGTGGCAACCACTTCCGCTGCAACGGGTAGTGATCAGGCTCCTTACATTGGTGAAGAGTGGTCCTTTAGGCACTATGCCTACTGTTACGGTTGCTGCATTGGTACAACCATTGGCATCTTTAACGCCCATTACATAATTGCCTGCATTCAAACTGGCAAATACATTGCTCGTTTGATAGGCACCGCTGTTGATATTATAGGTAAAGCCTGTTGAGCCGGTAGCCGTTATCGTTATGCTGCCATTGTTGGCAGGCGTAACGCATGGTATCGTATTCACTATGGTAGGGGTGATGACAATATTCACGCCAGCACAAGGACTGCTTGCGGTAAGTGTAACGCTGGTACTGCCTAAACATCCATTCGAATTTTTTGCGGTAACGGTATAAGTGCCTGCTGCCAGATTACCGAAATTACCAGTTGCCTGGAAGGCTCCGTTATTGAGGCTATACGTGAACCCAGTACCACCAGTTGCAGTGGCTGAGATGGAACCATTGCTTAATCCTGCAGATGGATTCACGGTAGTGGCCGAAACAACAACAGTAATACCTGCGCATGGATTGGTAGCTCCTAATGCTACAGTTGCAACGCCTGTACATCCGTTCGGATTTTTTGCGGTGATGGTATAATTACCGGCAGCCAAACCACTAAATGTTCCTCCTGCCTGAAACACGCCATTATTAATACTATATGTAAATCCTGTTCCACCGGTTGCTGTGGCAGTAATGGAACCATTACTTTGTCCGGTAGTAGGTTGTACTACTGTTGTATTCACCAGTACGGTAATACCTGCACAAGGATTACTGGTGCCAATGGTAATGGTATTGGATCCCAAACAACCTGCGGAACTTCTTGCTGCTACTACATAATTGCCTGCGGCCAGGTTATTGAATGTTCCGGTTGATTGAAAACTACCTCCGTTGAGGCTATATGTAAATCCGGTTGCACCAGTGGCCGTAGCGATGATGCTGCCATTTGACTGGCCGGGACTGGCATCAGTTTTTGTAAGTGCAACGGTGATCGTTACGCCTGCACAGGGGTCAAAAGAGGCGATCTGAATTTCCATGGTA
>CAIRHQ010000131.1 GCA_903878475.1 uncultured Bacteroidota bacterium
GATCTCAAAGCCAGCCAATTTAAGTCCATCGCCTGTTTTGATATTGGTATTCCGTTCAATCACTCGTTTTACTTTACGGAAGAGTCCGCCCAACTTAGAGTGTTTCGTATTGTTCTCTTCCATATACAACAGGTTGCTGGTAATATTATCCTCAGGGTTACCATTGTATACCGCCGTACGGGCATTATTTTCTGTGGCCACCGAGGCATTGCTATTCCTGCTGTTCAGCATTGTAGCGTTAGCGTTCTCTGCCTTATTGATCATGAGCTCATTCGTATTGGTACCCGCCATATTCTCTGTACTGGTTTTTATCTGTACGTTTCCGGCAATGCTTTTGTTACGTTCCATTTTGTTAATCAATTCATAATCCGGATTGATCGGCTTCGGCAGATTATTGCTGGGCTTAATCACTGCATCCTTTTGTGGTTGTTCGTTCTGCACGGTCAATGATTGCTTTTGCTTATTAATATCTCTGGGGTTATTTTTTTGACCCGGATCACGCTGCTGGCTATTTTGGGTAACCGATCCGTTTTCGGATGTGGAAGCCGTTTGTTGATCAGGCAAGGTGTTGGTTTTTATATTTCGATTAGCCGGCACCGTTGGTTCGGTTGTTGTTTTTTTGTTGTTGGCCGTTTCAGTTGCCTTAACGACCGGCTTATTGCTATTAGAATAAATATCCATTCCTGCCCAGATGCCAAAGCCCACCAAAACGGCTGCAGCAGCCACCCGCCACCATCTGTTCCCAATAACCCGGGTAGGTGCAGTACGATATAAAATGGATTTATTTTCGAAAACGATATCGGACTCAGGTTCTAAGATGGTCTTTTTTAACTGTGACCATAAATCCGCCACGGCGCTGTCGGTAGCGATCAGTTGCTGAACCGAAGCCAACTCAGCCTGGGGCAAGGTTCCATCGGCCAGCAATAATAATTTCTCTTCGATGGATGCTGCTCCTGCCGTTTTATACAAACCCTGTTTATGATCGAACACAATATCTGAATGATCTAGCAGGGTAGATCGTAATATTTCCAACTCACCGCGCAGGTCGCTATTTTCTTCCACAAATAATTCTACCGCATGCTTTTCCGCTGCAGACAATTCATTGTCTACGTAAAGCAGAAAAAATGTTTCGTAATTATTGCGGTTGATATTCATTTTTTGTAGTTGATCTGCTATACCAGGTTTTCAATTTTTACAATATAATCCCTCAGCAGCAATCTGGCACGGTGCAGGTACACTTTCACCTGCGATTCATTCAATTCCATGATCTTCCCGATCTCCTCATAACTATACCCTTCATAATCTTTCAGCATCACCAGACTCCGTTGTTTTTCGGTCAGTTTGGATAATGCTTCATTGATGATCCGTTTCGTATTGTTCTCAGGCTGTGTATTTCCCCTGTCGCCTTCCTCAAAATCTCCTTTAAGCCTGATGCGTTTGTTTTTGCGGATATGATCGATCATCTGGTGATAGGCCACCGTGAATAAATAATTCTTACTTCGATCATGCTCCACCTGCAAGCGGTTCACCCATAATTTTTCAAATGCACCCTGCACCACATCCCGCGCATCTTCCCGATGCCCAAGGTTCTTGAGGATAAACCGGTATACATTATCCGAATACCGATCTACGCATTCATTATATTCTCTCTCCGTCATACAGTGTTAGGCAGGTGAATAGTGCCCGTTGGTTGTTTTACAGTGGATATACGAATTTGAGGAATAAATTGTTACAGAAACGCCTAAAAAAGTTAAAAAAGGAGGAATTGGGGGGTATTTAAGGCCAATTGATGCCTATTTTTGCCCCTACATCAACCCAACAGGGAGCCATATCCCAAAAATAATACTACCATGAACGAAAAATTTGTACAGCGGATAGCCACCGAATTGAAAGAAATTGAAACGGCCGGCCTATTTAAAAGAGAACGCATCATTGCCAGTCCGCAAGGAGCCGAGATCATTGTAAACGGGAAAACAGTCTTGAATTTTTGTGCCAATAATTACCTGGGGCTCTCCTCACATCCTAAAGTATTAGAAGCAGCAAAAAAATATATTGATACACGCGGATTTGGGATGAGCAGCGTTCGTTTTATTTGCGGTACCCAGGATATTCATAAAGAACTGGAACAAAAGATCGCCGGCTTTCTGGGAACAGAAGATACCATCCTGTATGCAGCAGCATTTGATGCCAACGGAGGTGTTTTTGAACCTTTGTTCGGAGAAGAAGATGCCATCATCAGTGATGCCCTCAACCATGCCTCTATCATTGACGGGGTACGCTTATGCAAAGCACAGCGTTTCCGTTATGAGCACAATAATATGGAAGACCTGGAAGCCCGGCTGAAAGAAACAGCCAATCTGCGCAGCAGGATCATTGTTACTGATGGCAGTTTCAGTATGGATGGCACCATTGCACAACTCGATACAATTTGCGACCTGGCCGATAAATATGATGCCATTGTAATGATCGACGAATGCCATAGCAGCGGATTCATTGGTAAAACCGGAAGGGGTACCCATGAGTACCGGAATGTGATGGGCCGCATCGATATCATCACCGGTACCCTGGGCAAGGCATTGGGTGGCGCCAGTGGAGGATTCACTTCCGGAAGAAAAGAGATCATTGATATACTGAGGCAACGCAGTCGCCCTTATCTTTTCAGCAATACGCTGGCACCCAGTATCACCGGGGCTTCCATTGCTGTACTGGATATGCTGAGCGAAACCACCGAGCTACGCGATAAACTGGAAACCAATACTATGTATTTCCGCGAAAAGATGACCGCCGCTGGTTTTGATATCAAACCGGGCGTGCATCCCATTGTGCCCATCATGTTGTATGATGCTGTAGTGGCACAAAATTTTGCCGCTAAATTATTGGAAGAAGGTATCTATGCCATCGGATTCTTCTTCCCGGTGGTAGCAAAGGGCCAGGCGCGTATACGCGTTCAGTTAAGTGCTGCACATGAGCTACATCATTTAGACAAAGCCATTGCCGCCTTTACCAAGATCGGAAAAGAATTGTCAGTATTAAAATGATCAACATGAGGAAGATCCTGTTGCTGATCAGTTGCCTGTATGCACTGAACAGCTTTGCCCAAACCAATTCCTTCCCGGCTGATTTCATCGGCCACTGGAAAGGAAAGATACAATGGATGGTTGCCGGAAAACCTACTACCGAATTCAGTGCGCAGTTGAATATTGAGCCTGCGGATACGGCGGGGCAATATACCTGGACCATCATTTATGGCGACGATCAAAAAGATATTCGTCCTTACCTGCTGAAACCCCTCGATACGGCAAAAGGCCATTGGGTAGTGGATGAAAGAGATGGCATCATCCTCGACAGTTATGTACATGGCAACAATATCCATGGCGCATTTACGGTGCAGGGCACTACGCTGGTTGATAATTATTCTGTGGAAAATGGAAAATTGACCATTGAATTTTTTACCATCAAACTGGATCAAAAAACAAGCAGTGGTAAAGGAACAGAAGAAACTCCTTTTGTAAATAGTTATCCCATCGTTGTTTATCACAAGGGTGTGTTGACCAAACTAGATTAACTTTACGATTGAAAATGAACTAACGCATACATGTCAGAAAACTCCAAATCATTCATATCAAAAACGACCATCAAGGCCGGCGACATAGAACACCGGCGCAAGATCAATTTTAATATCGGTAAATACAATGCCGCTGTTCCCAAGGGTAAAATGCAATATGCCGATCTGCACCTGGCCAGAGAAAGAGCAAAAAATATTAAATGGCGGGCCATTGAAACACTGGATCAGCAACTGGAAGAGTTTGAACTTAATTTCAGCAAACGGGGCGGAAAGGTTATCTGGGCTGAAACTGGCGCACAAGCCATTGAAGAAGTACTGAAAATCTGCAAAGAAAAAAATTGCAAATCGCTGGTGAAAAGCAAGAGCATGGTCACCGAAGAGATCCACCTGAACAAGGCATTGGAAGAGCATGGCATTGAAAGCATTGAAACCGATCTCGGCGAATACATACAACAGTTAGATGGCGAAGCGCCTTATCATATTGTAACACCGGCCATGCACAAGAGCAAGGAAGATGTGGCCCGGCTCTTCAATAAAAAACTGGGAACTCCCATTAACCTCACACCCGAAGAACTTACACAAGTAGCGAGGAATATCCTTCGCGAAAAATATGTACAGGCAGAAGTGGGAGTTACCGGCGCTAATTTCATCATCAGCGATATTGGTGCGATTGCGGTAACCGAAAATGAAGGCAATGCGCGACTCAGCTGTGCATTTCCAAAAACCCATATCGTGATCGTAGGAATCGAAAAAATGATTCCTTCATTAACTGACCTAGGTTTATTCTGGCCGCTGTTATCTACATTCGGTACCGGACAAAGGATCACGGTGTACAATACCATTGTTACGGGGCCACGACAAGAGAACGAAACAGACGGACCCGAAGAAATGTATGTGATCTTACTGGATAATGGCAGGACCAACATCCTTAAAAATCCAAAGACCCGCGAAAGCTTATACTGCATTCGTTGCGGCGCTTGTTTGAATGCCTGTCCTGTGTACAAAAATATTGGCGGCCATGCCTATGGCACCACCTATAGCGGCCCCATCGGAAGTGTCATCACGCCTCATTTACAGGGCATGGAAGATTTTAAACACCTGAGCTATGCCTCTTCGCTTTGTGGCAACTGCACTGAAGTATGTGCGGTAAAGATCAACCTGCATGAATTATTGCTGGAGAACAGGCATGAGTCGGTAGAAGAAGGCTTCACTACCTACACCGAACGCATGGCCTGGAAATTATGGAAGATGGCCAGTATGCACCGCGGCATGATGAATATGGGCAGTGGCAAACTGAAGAATAAAGTAGTGAATGGTTTATTCAAAGGCTGGAAAGAACACCGGTCAGACCTTGATTTTAGTCAGAAAACTTTTAACCAGATGTGGAAGGAAAGGTTTAAGGGGAAGGGATAATTGGTTCCGCCGCCGTCTGGTCTCTTGACCAACGGCAATAAGGCGAGTCGAGGGGTTGAGGAGTTTAGAAAACCACTCCAAATTGAAAGAACTATGAACCATAAACTATGAACTACCGAACTGGTTTTTTTTAATGCTTCTCATCTATTCCCATACCACTTCTGCCCGTTTACAGTATATCTGTTCCTTTTTATTTACCGAACTGATGGGCGTTGAATACCAGATCAGCATTGATTCGGAAGCGTATCGTGCATTTGAAGGAGCCAAGCTCAATTATAGCGACCGACCAATTGATGGTAAAGGAATTCATATTCACAATCATCCCTTATTGTTTGAAACCGGAATTCGCCAACAAGAAACAGATTGTTTTACCGTTAACGGCAACAAAGCATTTTTTAAAACAAGTTCCGGCGATCATCCATTCGATATTTTAGCCGCATCCTTTTATCTGATCAGTCGTTATGAAGAATACCTGCCTTTTGAAAAAGACAGCTATGGCCGTTATGCCCATGAAAATTCACTGGCGTTTAAAGAAGGATTTTTATCCTTGCCCCTGATCCAGATCTGGCTCAATGATTTTAAGATGATGCTGAAAGATCGATTTCCTGAATTTAATTTTACCAGCCAGCCTTTTAGTTTTATTCCAACCTATGATATTGATATCGCCTACGCATACAAGTACAAGGGCATTATTCGTAACCTTGGAGGATTTATAAAATTTCCATCCCTTGAAAGGATTCAGGTGCTTACCGGATCAAAAAAAGATCCGTTTGATTGTTATGCCGAATTGGATGAATGGCATCAACAATATGATTTAAAACCCATTTATTTTTTTCTGGTAGCTGCCACCAATGGTCGGTACGATAAAAATATTCTTCCCCACAAAAACAGCATCTGGCATTTGGTAAAAAGGCATGCCCGAAAATATACCATCGGATTACATCCCTCCTGGCAAAGCGGAGATGATCGGCATTTATTGTCATCAGAAAAAATACAGTTAGAAGCGATGGCAGAACAAGCTGCGCCGATCATTTCAAGCCGGCAGCATTATATACGCTTTGAATTACCCCATGGATATCAACAACTGGAAGCGGCAGGCATTCAGCATGATCATTCAATGGGATATGGCAGCATCAATGGTTTCAGGGCTTCGGTAGCCACTCCATTTTACTGGTATGATCTGCAAAAAGATCGCGTTACCGATTTACAGATCCACCCGTTCTGTTTTATGGAAGCCAATTCATTTTATGAACAACATTATTCCGCCGAACAAGCTTATGAAGAACTGATGCAGTATTATCATCAATGCAAAACATATGGGGGTACCCTCATCAGCATCTGGCATAATAATTTTTTAGGCGCCGATAAAAAAACTCAGGGATGGAAAAATATGTATCGAAGGTTTATTGCTCAGGTTCAGCAATGATCTCTTTCTGACTGCGCTTCAGGCTATAATTCACCATGAATACACCACTAAGGGTTACCAGGGCTCCCCACAAAATATTTGTATTGAGTTTTTCGTGCAATACAATTGCAGCCGTGATCATGGCTACCAAAGGGTTGATATAAGCATACAGGGAAGCTATGGCAGGAGGCAGTTTTTTCATGGAATAGATAAAAGCAATGAATGCGATCAGTGAACCGGCTACCACTAAATAGGCAATAACCAACCATACTTTTAAAGGGATATCATGAAAAGGAATTGTAGCGCCGGTTGACTCAGCAATGATCATTAACATAAATGCACTGAGCAGCATTTGCCATCCGGTGGCATAGTATGGATTAAGATCCATTTTGGTTTTGGCAATAATAAGTGTGCCTACGCTCCAGGATAACATGGCAATCACAGAAAGCGTAATGCCAAATATAAACCCGCCGGGCTGGTGTTCAAATGCATTTTCATAAAACACAATACCCACACCTGAAATACCCAGCATAAGTCCGGCGAATGTAAGCAAGGTCATGTTTTTGCTTTTAAAAAAAACCATTTCGATCAACACCACACTTAACGGATACAAGGCACCTACCAATGCGCTGAGTCCCGCTGGTATATATTTAAGACTCCAGGTGCTGAGTCCGTTTGCCATCACGAACATGAGCATGGCCATGATGAACAGCCAACCAAATTGTTTACGAGTTGGGAAGGGTAATTTTTTTACCAGCATAAAAAATAAAACAAAACAGATGCCTCCAAAGAACTGACGGATATAGGCCATTTGTAAAGCAGGGATCCCTGCAATACCGATCTTACTGGCCACCCAGGTGGTGCCCCATACCACACTGGTAATGCACAAGGCAATATAACCGCCTGCCTTACCCGATGGTATGTTATTTCTGATATTCATGTTCAAGATGAACCTAGTGTTTAAAATGGCGAAGTCCGGTGATCACCATGGCCAGTTCATTTTTTATGCAATAATCAATTGAATCTTTGTCGCGAATAGAACCTCCGGGTTGAATAAAAGCCTGAATCCCCGCTGCATGAGCGATCTGCACACAATCATCGAAGGGGAAAAATGCATCACTGGCCAGTACCGCTCCGGTAAGATCAAATTTAAATTGAGTGGCTTTTTTAATCGACTGGCGCAAGGCATCTATGCGCGATGTTTGTCCGCAGCCCTTACCGATCAGTTGTTTGTTCTTTACCAAGGCAATGGCATTGCTCTTTAAATGCTTGCACACGATATTGGCAAATTCCAGGTCTTCTTTTTCAGATGCGTTAGACATTCTTCCTCCAACTTCTTTCCATTCAGTAAAATTGCCGAAATCTGTGTCCTGTGTAAGCGTGCCATTCAATACCGATTTTACCTGTTGACTTGGGCTATTGGTGTTTTTTTGTAAGAGCAGGATCCTGTTCTTTTTTGCTTTCAATATTTCCAGTGCATCGGCATCGAATGCCGGAGCAATCAATACTTCAAAGAAAATTTCATGAATGGCTTCGGCGGTGGCTTTATTTACCGTGGCATTACACACCAGCACGCCGCCAAATGCACTCTCCGGATCACCGGCCAATGCTGCATCCCAGGCCGTTCTGAGATCTGTTCGTGAAGCAATGCCGCAAACATTGGTATGTTTAATGATGGCAAATGTAGTGGCACTAAATTCAGCGATCAACTGTACCGCGGCATCCACATCTACTAAATTATTATAAGATAATTCCTTCCCGTTGAGCTGATCAAATGTATCGCTGATATTGCCATAATATACTCCCTGCTGGTGTGGATTTTCGCCATAGCGCAATACCGTTTTCGTTTGTCCGAATGGATTGGCAAAATGGGTTTGATTGAAATAATTGGAAATAGCGAGATCATAACCGGTACACACATCAAATGCCTTGATGGCAAATGCCCGCCTTTGTTCCAGACTGGTTTCTCCTTGTTGTTGCGCCAGCATTGTTTCCAGGGCTGCATAATCTTGTTTTGCGGCGACTACCATCACAGCGGCATGATTTTTTGCTGCGGCACGGATCATTGAAGGACCACCGATATCAATTTTTTCAATGATCAACTTTTCTTTCTCTGCATCGGTGCCCTCGAATGAACTGCTATTTACACTCGCAACAGTTTCTTCAAAAGGATATAGATCTACGATCACCAAGTCAATTTCAGGAATTGCATATTGTACCATTTCCTGCAGGTCGGTTTCATTATCCCTGCGGCCCAGGATCCCTCCAAAAACAGATGGGTGCAAGGTCTTTACCCTACCGCCAAGGATAGAAGGATAAGTGGTTAAAGATTCCACCGGAACGCATGGAATATTGAGCGACTCAATAAATTTTTGTGTACCGCCGGTACTGTAGATCACCACACCCAGCTGGTTCAACTGGTGAATGAGGTTTTCAAGCCCATCTTTATAAAACACTGAGATAAGGGCTGATTTGATCTTTTTTTGCATGCTATAAAAGAATTAGAGATCCATAACGAAGGCCCCCTGATTGGGAACCGAATGGCTGTGCAAATGTAACGCTGAACAGTCAGCCTGCCATTTACCAATTTTCCACAAACTGTTAGAAGCGTCGAACACATAGTGCTTACAATTGAATACCATGGCCAGTTCGGGTAGATTTATTGAAGGATTTCCGGAGATCAGGATCAGGTCGAGATCGATCTTTTTTTCCGGAGGGTCGAATATAACATCAGCATTGATAAGGGCTATACGTGTTGAATGCAGTTGGAAAAATTCAATAGGTGCATGATCAGACTTCGCAATTGACTTATCCGCTGAGACTTGCCAGTGAATGCGGCTGGGTTTCAGGTTCATTTTTTGCAACTGTTGGTCGGCAATGATCGCGCTGTCGCTAATAAACCGGTAATGCGAACCTTCTATGATATCAATGGCCCTATGTTTTGGGATATTATAAACGATGAGGATATGCTGGTTCAAAACCTGCCATTGTTGAAAGGCACGAAGGCCCATAAACAACATCAGAAAAGATAATCCAACCATAAATGAGGGCTTGTGTTTATTCAAAAGCCAGACTGCCCAACAGATCAGGATGATGTATAGCATTACTGTTGACAATACCGTTGCCGAAATATTATCCCACACGGCAAATGACAATTGATTTATTTTTTTGATAAGGGTATTCATCAGCCACAGCATTCCTGTCGTGATCTTTCCAATCCAGACGGCTAAGGGATGAAACCATGAACAGGCAATTAGCATGATCTCAGCATAGAGGATGATGCTGGAAAGCGGTACCACTAATATGTTTGCCAACAGGAACAATAAAGGAAACTGATGGAAATAAAAGATGCAGATCGGAAAGGTGAGTATTTGTGCAGCCAAGGATACTGCAGCCAGTTGCCATATTTTATCGAGCCATTTGTTTTTTATGGGCAAGAGCCCATACACCGGTTTTTGAAATACCACTATCCCGATGAGGGCTAAGTAAGAAAGTTGAAATCCCACATCCCATAAATAATAAGGATTATAACAGAGCAGCACAAACGCAGATGCTGCCAGGGCATTATAGATAGAAGTCTTGCGTACAAAATTATTACCAATATGGATAAAACTGAACATCACGGCCGACCGCAATACGGATGCTGCGCCACCAGTGAGTAAAGAAAAAAGCCAAAGACAACCCAGTATCAGTATTGTCTGCAGTAATTTCGACTGCTTTATCAGCGGCAGCCTTGAGAATATCCAAATTAGTAATACATAGATAAGGGCCAGGTGCATCCCCGAAATGGCAATAATATGTACCACACCGGTATTGCTGTAGGCCTGTACCAGGTCGCGGTCGAGGTCGTTGGTATAGCCGATCAGCAGGGCTTCGGCAATACCCAGTTCATCCTTACTGTTGTTGATATTCCGCTGCAATACTGACAATATTTTATCACGGGTAGTAAATAAAAATTGCCGGAAGTAATTACCTGCCTTGCCTGAAAGTATTTGCCAGTCTTCGTTCTTTACAAATACCTGCTGAAATATTTCTTGCATGGCAGCGTATCGTTCATAATTGAAGGCCCCTGGGTTTCCCGAATTTTTAATGGCCTGCGGATCTTTATGAATAAGGACCTTGTCGCCATAATGCAAATTGATTATACTGCTGTCTTTTGAAAAATAGATCAACATTTTTCCGGAAGCAGAAAACAGTGAATCATTGTGTACGATGGCTTCTATAATCACTTCGGCCTTCCATGTTTTAGTTTTTTGTACCGGAGCTTCGTTGATCTGAACAATGAGGTAATCGCCGGATTGATAGCGATGCCCATACCAATTATGTTGATGCCGAATATCTGCTTGCCGGGTAATGAGCATACCCAGGCAACAAATCATCAGATGAATCAGCAGTCCCTGTAACCATTGTATTTTAAATCTAACGGAAAGGGGTAATAGCAGAAAAAGGAAATACGCTGAAATAAAACAGGCCAGTGAAAATAAGATGGATGAGATAGATGTAGGAAAATACCAGTAAAGCAGTATCCCCGCGATCAATGGCAGCAACAGCCTCAGCAGGGGAGCTGTTTTCCAGATGGGTATGCCGGGGGTAGGGAGCATACACTAAAATAAAGCAATCGCCTATTGACCGCTGCAGATAGCTGACCTTAAACGAATACAATCGCTTAAGGCTATACCCTTTCCCGAAATTTTATGAAAAAAATGC
>CAIRHQ010000132.1 GCA_903878475.1 uncultured Bacteroidota bacterium
AATAAATTTCAATAAGCTATTTGTGGTCGAAGGAGTCCCGAAAGCCTTCGGGAGAAAGTGTGTATAGGGGTAACTCTATCATCCCGATTCATCGGGACGAATCCCTTAGTCTCCGCAACAAAGAACCTGGAAGGGTTCTTTGTTTTATGTTATACTTCAATGAAATATTTAACCCCTTAGTCACCGCAAAAGAGAATCATTATGGTTCTCTTTTTTATTCCAGGATCTTTTCCATTTGCATACTTCTTGATCCTTTTATTAAAATGGCAACCTGTTTAAGATCTTGTTGATGAAACCATGCTTTTGCTTCAGTAGCATCCTTGAAATTTATATAGGGGTGGTTTATTTTATGATAATCGCCACCTACCAGTACAACATTTTTCCAGTTATATTTTTTAATCAGTTCAATTATTGCGCTATGCTCCTGCACACTTTCTGAACCCAATTCCATCATACCTCCAAGCATGAGTATTTTTTCAGGATCATTCATGTTGGCAAAATTTTCAATGGCGGCTTTCATGCTGCTGGGATTAGCATTGTACGCATCCATGATAATTTTATTGCCATCTTTTTCCAGTAATTGCGAACGACTGTTACTGGGGATATAAGCTTCCAAGGCTGATTTAATTTTATCATCCGGCACATTAAAATATTTGCCCAGGCTAACGGCCAATAAGATATTGGGCAGGTTGTATGCGCCAACCAGATTGGTTTTAATTTCTTCGATTGCTGCGCCGGAATGGATGGAAACGGTTAATAATTCCGAACTGTTTTTAACTGCACCGGTGATCGCTGCTTCCTTTGTGCCATAAGTGAACACATGGGGTATGCCAACACTCATTTCCCGTAGGTAATCATAATCCCACATTAGAAAGGCAGTGCCGTTATGCAGCCTTAAATAATCGAAAAGCTCACCTTTCCCTTTACGGATACCTTCCTCTCCGCCAAAGCCTTCTAAATGGGCTTTACCGCAATTGGTGATAATGCCATGGGTAGGCATGCAGTATTCACAATATCCTGCAATTTCATGCTGATGGTTGGCCCCCATTTCGATGATGGCTATCTCCGCATCCTGTTTTATTTTTAAGATGGTCAGGGGTATCCCAATATGATTATTCAGGTTGCCTGCTGTTGTATAAGTTAAATATGTTGATGACAGAACAGCATGGATTAATTCTTTTGAAGTGGTTTTTCCATTGCTGCCTGTAATGGCTATAAAAGGGATTGGGGTAGGTGAATTATTAAATTGAATGCGATGGTATTTAGCCAGTTCCTGCAGGCAGGTAAGTACATTGGGCACCTTGATGATCCTATTGTTTTCGGGGCCATGATAAGCATCTGTAATGGAATAGGCTGCACCGGCCTGTAGGGCTTGTTCTGCAAACTGGTTTCCATTGAAATTAGGGCCGGTGAGGGCAAAGAACAGATCACCTGCTTTCAGTTTTCTGGAATCAGTTTGAATGGAAGGGAACTGTAAATAGATGTTGTATAATTCGGGGATCAGCATTTTTCAAAATTAATGCAGAAGCAGTAATTAATGGGCATAAAAAAACCTCCCGATGATTCAGGAGGTTTTTATCTTAAATATTTTCTTATTTTTTCTTACCCTTGCCTTTGGCTGGATTTTGTTTACGCTTGGCAAAATTATTACCTTCTTTAAATCCAGGTCCTTCAGGAGGTCCTAAATATGTTTGTGCACAACGGAAACCAACGGTGCTGGCAGATTGATCTTCTTCCATAAAACGGCGGGTTCCTGGAGATAACCAATAAGGTCTGTCATTCCAGCTACCACCTTTAATTACCCTTGATTTGTCGCTGATCAAAGAACTTACACCATAACCATAATAAACTCCGCTGGCTGTATCGCCATCCAAGTAATTGATCACATTATTGTGCTGGTAGTTATTCCTGTTCTTCACCTCTTCATCAGAGATATCTACTTTTTTCAGGCGACCCATACTATCTCTTTCAAAAGCACCTGAGCTATTCTTATAAAATTTCTGGAATTTATTTCCACGGAAATAGTTGAAATCCTGTCCATCAGTTGGTGTCATTGGCCTGTACACATCACCTACCCACTCACTTACGTTACCACTCATATTATATAAACCAAAGGCATTGGGGTAAAAAGATTTTACATTACCAGGGATGGCGGCACGGTCATTCAAACCACCGGCAACACCCATGTTATCACCACCACCGCGCTTGAAGTTGGCCAGGAATTTACCCTGCCAGCTACCTCTGCGGTTATCACGCAATCCATTTGGATTATTGCTCCAGGAGTAGATCTGTTGGTTAGAGAATAATTCTTCACCCGTCTTAGATTCTTTTACACGGGGTGAAGGGTTTTGAGAAAGCATACCATAAGCGGCATATTCCCATTCAGCTTCAGTAGGCAGGCGGTATCCCATATTTAAAATACCATCTTCCATTCTTACCGTAGAACGAGCTTTTCCATTGGCATCCTTTAAAGTTGCCTTTTTGGGTTTTCCCTTACCTTGGATCAGGTCTGGTGACATTAAGTATGTTTCTGTATTAAACGATCCGTCGGCACCTGCACCTTTCATTTCTTTTTTAATGGTACCTTTTTTAAGGTAGCCGCCTTTTTCAAGGTTCAATTCATTAACCCTGTCTGTTCTCCAGATACAAAAATCATGTGCCTGCTGCCAGGAAACGCCTACTACAGGATAATAATTGTAAGAAGGATACCGGAAATAATATTCTACATAAGGCTCATTGTAAGCCAGTTCTTCGCGCCAAACCAAGGTATCAGGTAAGGCCCTGCGAAGGATAGAAGTATCGTTGGAGAAAGTATTTTCAAGCCAATACAGATATTCACGGTAATGAACATTGGCTACCTCTGTTTCATCAATGAAAAATGATGGTACTGTAATACGGCGGGGAACATTGTTCCAATCGCCCATCACATCCTCATCTTTGGCACCCATGACAAAGGAGCCACCCTGAACAAATACCAATCCAGGACCAGCTTTAGGGTATTTTACTTTAGCAACATGAAAGTTCCCCATGTTCTTATCGTCGTAATTCCAACCTGTGGCGGATGATTTGGAAGATTTTTTGCCAAAAATGCTACCTTTTTTACAGGCAGTTAAGGAAATGGCGGCAACCACCAGGATCATTAGATTCTTTCCGGAAAATAGTTTTTGCATGTACATTCGTTTATCGTATTGTTTAACGAAAGGTTTTCTTAATTATTGTATGGGGTTATACTGGCTGCGAATATAAATACTTTAAACGATATAGGCATCCTAAAAGATTTTTTTTTGGGTGCTTATTCCCTTCTGGCAGGGTACATATTCGTCATTATCCTCACAATATTTTTATACTGAATATATGTTTGATAAGCCTTGGTTCCTTTTTCAAAGTCTGTAATGATTACCAATTGTGACTAATTGACCAGCCATTGCGGGCATTTCAGTACTATTAACTCATATCGCGAGACCTTCACCAGTCCCAGGCTCCACTAAAAACGTGATTTAGATCTACTTATTGCCATGCCGGAAAGTAGTCTGGATTGGTAATACAGGTCATTGGGCAGGCAAATTATTTTTTTCAATCGGGCATGCAACTTATCCTGAAACTTGGTTGTCTGTATGTTAGATTAACCAAGTCCCCCGAATTAAGTGGACTTTAAGCTCTTTGTTTTTTTGCATTTTTAGTGGATAGCAACTGATCGGTAATGCTGAAATCGCTGGATCAAACTTGATATAAGAATTCTTCGTAATTCTATCTAAGCAGCATTGCCATCAGTATTGGGTTTGTTCCATCAGTGAAATTAGTAAATGCAATAATGGGAGGGTGTAAATCGTTCTTATACACAGGAATTGTATATATGGAAGGATTTGGAGGTTACGGGTGATTTACTCCGTAATTTTGGCCACTTACCAGTTTGAGGTATTGTTCAGGAATAAAAAGCACGTATCTTTGGGTACAGAATAAGATTTTTTAGTTTTTTTTAACAAGATTTTATAATTTAGTTGTTCATTTCAAGAAAACTATTATTTTTACAACTAAATAGAACCATAAAAATTAACGCTTATAGAGGTAAGTCTACCTAACCAAGACAAAACAAAACGCATGAAAAAAGTAACTTTGAAACTAACTGCCTTAGTTATGTTACTGGGAGGAGCAATCACTGTATCTAATGCCCAGACAACGCCAATCAACGTAGTAACATCAGCTGTTCCGTTCTTACGTATAACACCAGATGCCCGCAGTGGGGGTATGGGAGATGCCGGAATTGCAACTGCACCTGATGCAAATTCTAATTTCTCAAACATTGCAAAGACTCCATTTGCTACAGGCAAAGCTGCAATAGCAATGAACTATGTTCCTTGGTTGAGAGATTTATCTGTTAATGATGTTTATTTGGCTTCTTTGGCTGGATATTACAAATTGGATGATCAACAGGCTTTGACTTTATCTTTAAGGTATTTCAGTCTTGGTAATATCCAATTCACTGACAATTTGGGTAACGATCTTCAGACTTTCCGTCCACGTGAGTTTGCTGCTGATTTGGGTTACTCTAGGAAGTTATCTAAGAAAAATGCCGTGGGTATCGCTATCCGTTACATAAATTCTAACCTTGCTAGTGGTACTGTTAATGGTACTTCATACAAAACAGGTTCTTCTGTTGCAGGAGATTTACATTTTTATCATGATGGTTTGAATGCAGCTGGTCAAGGATTTAGCTGGGGTGCTACTTTAAGCAATCTCGGATCTAAAATCTCTTACACAAGCGATGCTACTCAAAAAGATTTCATTCCTGCTAATTTAGGTTTGGGAGCTTCTTATACTAAAGTGTTCGACGAAAGCAATAAAATCACTTTTGCTGTAGACATTCACAAATTACTGGTACCAACTCCTCCAAATGTAGGCGACTCAGCTAAATTGGCTGATTACCGCAAAAAAGGCGTGGTTAGCAGTTGGTTAAGTTCATTGCATGATGCTCCAGGTGGTGGATCAGAAGAAATCAAAGAAATCAATGCTTCTATTGGTGCTGAATACTGGTACAATAATCAGTTTGCTTTCAGGGCTGGATATTTTTATGAGAATCCAGCAAAAGGAAACAGGAAATATTTCACAGTAGGTGCTGGTTTAAAGTATAACATGTTTGGTTTGAACTTTGCTTATCTTTTCCCTTCAGGAAATGGTGTAAATCGCAATCCATTGTCTAATACTTGGCGTTTTGGTTTAATCTTCAATTTCGCTTCTAAGTAATTTTGTTTCAATATTATTTGCAAAAGGCCATCAATTATTGATGGCCTTTTTGCATAAGCTAGATTAAGTAAGTAGGGAAATCAATTACCTTTGTTGAGTACATAAATGCTTAACAACTCATTTATTTACTATTATCTTATGTCTTATAGAATTGGCTCTGGGGTTGATTACCATCAATTGGTTGCCGGCAGAAAATTATGGATCGGGGGTGTAGAAATTCCTCATGAAAAAGGATCTCTTGGGCATAGTGATGGAGATGTATTGTTGCATGCCATCTGTGATGCCATGCTGGGTGCCCTGGCCCTGGGCGATATCGGTCATCATTTCCCGGATACAGATCCGGAGCTGAAAGGGATCGACAGCAAAATCTTATTGGCAAAAACAGCCTTGATCATTACTCAAAAGGGATACGAGTTGGTGAATATTGATTCAACGATTTGTTTGCAAATTCCAAAAATAAATCCATTTGTATTGCACATGCGCGAAGCAATCGCCGGAGTACTAAAGATACATATCGACTGTGTTTCTATTAAGGCAACCACCACCGAAAAAATGGGATTTGTGGGAAGGGAAGAGGGATTGGTGGCCTATGCAACAGTTCTCCTAAAAAAAGCATCTACTGAATAAAATTCATCTTGAAAAAATTTACTGTCCTATATTTTTTTCTGCTGTTCACCCTGGCTGCGGCTGCCCAAAAGCAAGCCAATATCTGGTATTTTGGTACGCGTGTTGGACTTGATTTTAATCAAACACCTCCTACACCACTTTACAATAGTGCAATCAATGGCGTTGAAGGGACTGCAGTGATATCCGATCAGGATGGGAAGCTGGTATGCTATACCGATGGATTAAACTTGATCAATAAGGGCCACACTCCCATGAAGAATGGCAATTTGTTATTGGGTGATGTGAGCAGTACTGATAATGTGATCTTTGTTCCCCAACCCGGTAATGATAGCATCTATTTTCTTTTTACCATTGGCGCAGCATACAAAACCGGTCAGGGGTTCAGGTACAATGTGATCAATATGCGCAGGGACGGAGGGTTTGGAGAAGTGATGAATAAAAATGTGTTGATCGAACAGGAAGCCTATGAAAAAGTTGCGGCTATCCGTCACTGTAATAATAAGGACGTATGGGTACTGATCCACAAATGGAATTCGGATGAGTATGATGCTTATCTGGTAACAGCGGCTGGAGTTAGTACCACGCCTGTGATCAGTCATACCGGTTTGGTGATCACCGGTATCCAAAGCAATGCCATTGGCACCTTAAAATTTTCGGCCGATGGACAACATGTTGCTGCCGTTCATGCCTACGATAATAATTTGATTGAGTTATCCGATTTTAATAAGCTCACGGGTTTCATCAGCAACCCGGTAAGATTTAGTCCCGACCCCCTGGGTGCGCCACAAACATTTACCGGTGTATATTCCGCCTCTTTTTCACCGAGTGGTAACTTATTGTATGTGTCAGACAATATCATTTCTGATGAGCCTAGTTCTTTATATCAGTATGATATCAGTTCACACAATGCGGCAACCATTACTGCGAGTAAGCAGGTGATCGCCCACCCCTCACCTTGGTTTTCAGGAGTTTTACAAACGGGCCCGGATAAAAAAATGTATATGGCCATGCTCGGCGATACCGCTTTAACCGTAATTGAAAATCCGGATGTGTATGGATTGGGTTGTAACTATAATTATAATAAGATCTTTCTTGCCCGTGATAATGGTGTGCCTGTTCAGTTTGGCCTGCCTAATTTTATTCAAAGTTTTTTCGATCCCGGTTCTAATCCCTATGATTTTTCCCGTTCGGGCAACTGTTCCAGTCTGGATGTGCCTTTCACTCTCACCAGAACCAATGCCATTGATTCAGTAAAATGGAATTTCGGAGATGGACAAGGTTCTCAGGCATTGGCACCTATTCATCATTTTAATATTGCCGGCTCGTATGATGTTCAGCTCATTGTTTATAAAATTGATTGTTCTGGCCTTAATGATACCATCACCCATACCATTTGGGTAGCGGGTCAATCTGGTTTTTTGGGTGCTGATACCGGCACCTGCGGATTGATTTCCTTTCAGGTAGGAATAGATCCGATCGCCAGTGCAAGTTATTTGTGGAATACCGGCGCCAGTACCAATGCCATCACAATAGATACTTTTGGATTGTATTGGCTAAGGGTAGAGCAACATGGTTGTTCAGTAACCGATTCGATCAATGTATTTAAAAAGCCGGCTCCGGTTGCCAATATTCAAGGAGATACCCTGGTTTGTCCAGGCCAACCCGTGATCTTGCAAGCCGGTACAGCCACTGCCAATAGTTATTTGTGGAATACGGGTTCAGTAAGCCCTTCTATAATCGTCACTACTCCCGGATCATATAAGATTATAGTAACCGGAAACGCCTGCGATGCCGCTGATTCGGTAACGGTAACCTGGGGAGATTGTGAAGCCTTTGTGCCCACTGCTTTTACACCCAACCAAGATGGGTTAAATGATAAATTTGGAGTGGCCGCAGGATTTATAGCCCGTAATTTTTCTTTAAGGGTGTACGATCGATATGGCCATATCATTTTTGAGGCTGAAGACAATGCTACAAGATGGGATGGTACCTATAAAGGTAAGGCAATGCCCGGGGGCGCTTATACCTGGATCATGTCGTATATCAATACCCGTGGCTTTAAAAGAGCGATGCAGGGATCGGTGTTACTTATCCGCTAATTGAGAAATATCTTTCTGCGATTTCTTTCGTGATGATTAACTTTGTTTGCATGCAACAGCTGACCGTAAATATTGTAAATACATCTAACAATCCCCTACCAGAATATGCTACTGCTGGTTCTGCCGGAATGGATCTTCGAGCCAGCCTGGAAGCTCCTTTGAGTTTGCAGCCATTGGAGCGAAGTCTGGTACCCACGGGTTTATTTATAGAATTACCCACGGGTTTTGAAGCCCAAATAAGGCCTCGCAGCGGATTGGCACTGAAGCAGGGAATTACCTGCTTAAATTCGCCCGGAACTGTGGATAGTGATTATCGGGGCGAACTCAAAGTGATACTGATCAATTTGAGTGATACGGTACAGGGAATACAGCATGGCGACCGGATTGCACAGATGGTGATTGCCAAAGTGGAAAGAGCTGAACTGATTCAAGTGGAGGAATTAGCCACCTCTGTAAGAGGAGTGGGCGGCTTTGGTCATACGGGGATACAATAGATTAAGTTAACTAGGATAAAAAAATAACATGAAGCGTATCATTCCATTTTTTATTTCCCTTATTTTAATAGGCGCCTTAGCTAGTTGTAGAACAGCCAAACATATCAATAAGGCAATTGGTCCTAAAATTCCTAAAGATACCATTGCTGTTATTGCGCCTAATACACAATATGCCGACTCTATCAATATGATCAATAATACCATGAGTCATTTGCGCAGTCACTATATCAACTTCAAAACGTTTAATGCAAAAATCAAGGTGGAGTATGAAGACACAAAAGGGAAACAACCTGATATCACGGCTATTGTGCGGATCGTGAAGGATAGTGCTATCTGGGTTTCCATTACCGTTCCTATTGCTTTTGTAAATTATGAGGCCTTTCGGATGTTCATCACCAAAGACAGCGTGATCCTGATGAATAAACAAAAAAAAGAAGTACAGTATCGGTCCTTGGATTATTTGCAGTCGATCACTGAATTGCCTTTTGATTTTAATACCATTCAGGAATTGTTGATCGGCAATCCGGTATTTCTGGATAGCAATGTAGTATCCTATAAAAAACTGGATGATAAGATATTGCTTTCAACAGCCGGTAGTTTTTTTAAACATTTACTTACCCTCTCGTCCGATAATTATTTATTGTTGCACAGCAAACTGGATGATGTGGATATGAGTCGTAACCGAACAGCTGATATCACGTACAGTGATTTTGAGAATAAACTCGGCTTTGAATTTTCTACTTATCGGGAAATTATTGTGTCGGAAAAGAACCGGCTCGACATTCGGCTTAACTTTAAGCAGTATGAGTTTAACAAAGATTTATCAGTATCATTCAATGTCCCCAAAAATTATAAACGGAAATGAGCGTTCTTCTGAATTATGCACAGGGTGTGGGTTTTAACAATGCCTGATTTACCTGTTTGAATTGTATTTTTGATCAAATTAAATATTGCGCTCATGGTAAAAATCACTTTCACAACAATTGTTTTTATTTTTTTCAGTGTACTGGCTATTGCACAACAGCCTACTCGGGAAGAATTGGAAAAACAGCGCCAGCAATTGAAGAAAGAGATCGAGCAAACAGAAAGGATGTTGAATGAAAATAAGGGTAAGACAAAAGAGAATTTTGTGCAATGGAAACTGGTGAATGATAAAGTGAACCTGCAAGACCGTGTGATCGAGAATCTGAACAAGGATATTGATCTGCTGGATAACAATATGTATTCGATTCAGAAGGACATCAACCGCTACGACAGGTTGTTGGATACCCTGAAACAGGAATACGCAAAAAGCATGGTGTATGCATACAAGAACAGGAGTAATTATGAATTCTTGAGTTTTATTTTTTCTGCTGCCAGTTTTA
This sequence comes from uncultured Bacteroidota bacterium, assembly GCA_903878475.1. Lineage (GTDB taxonomy): Bacteria > Bacteroidota > Bacteroidia > Chitinophagales > Chitinophagaceae > Ferruginibacter. The sequence continues at coordinate 9,826 of CAIRHQ010000132.1, forward strand.
ATGATGCCATGAAACGCATCGCCTATTTGAAAAGTTATCGTACTTATCGTGAGATGCAGGGTGAGAATATCCTGCGTACCCAGGAGTTAAGGAGGCAACGGATAGAAACGCTTACCGGAGTGAAAGAGAAGAAAAATATTGTGCTGGATGACAAGAGCAAAGAAATGGAAATTCTGGAAAAGCAGAAAGCAGAAAAAGACCGTATTCTAGCAGAACTTAAAAAACAGGGCAAACAGTTGAATTCACAATATGCGGCTAAGAAAAAGCAATTGACGAAAGTAGATAATGCCATTGCCGCTGCCATTAAAAAGGCCATGGATGAAGCAAAGAAATTGGCCATTGCAAAAGCAGCAGAGGAAGAAAGGAAAAGGCTGGCAGCCGAAAAATTAAATACCAAGGTGGTGACAACTTCTGGCAACCCTACCGCTGTTACAAAGGTGCCGGTTATCCCCTCTCGTAAACCGGTAGTGAAAAAAGTAGAAGAAAGTGTTTTGCTCAACCCGGATAATATCAACGTAAATATCAGTTTTAAGAATAGCAGGGGAGTATTGCCATGGCCGGTGGATAAAGGCAGAGTGCTGATGCATTACGGTTCTAATCAACTTCCAAGCGGATCTACCCTAGTTATGACGGGAGTTACTGTAGCTACTGAAATAGGTACTTCAGTTAAGTCTGTGTTTGAAGGGGTGGTGTCCAGGGTAATGTATGTTGATGATATTCAGGTGGTGATCATCCAGCATGGACAGTTCTTCAGTACCTATAGTGGTTTATCGAGCGTATCTGTACAAGCCGGACAAACTGTAAAATTGGGTCAGGTCATTGGTAAAGCAGGTGCTAATCTTGAAGGAGTAGGGGCAGTTGATTTTTATATCAACGATGAAAAAAATAATTTTGATCCGGAAAAATGGTTGAGGCCAAGATAGATCAGATCATTCTTTTGTACAAGGCCTCGTACTGGGGCACTATATTTTCTATATCGAATTTTTTTGCTTGTTGTAAGGCATTGCCTTTAAATTGAGCCAGGCTGGCCGCATCTTTTAGAATGATGAGTGCATTATTACTCATGTCTTCCACATCACCTACATTGCTCATGAATCCACAGTAACCATTGACAATGATCTCTGGCAAACCGCCGGCATTGGTTGATATTACCGGTACTGATGCTGCCATGGCTTCCAGCGCCGCCAATCCGAAACTTTCGTATTCACTGGTGAGTAAGAACAGGTCGGCAATGGGTAAAATATCTTCCATTTGTTCCTGCTTACCCAAGAACTTGATGGCATTGTGTTCTTCGCAATTGCGGGCGTTGGCTTCAATATGGGTACGTTCGGGGCCGTCGCCAAGCAATAATAAGGTAGACGGCATTTTTTTGTTGATCAGTAAAAATGTGGAAATAACATCTTCTACTCGCTTTACTTTTCTGAAATTAGAAGCATGCACAATGATCTTTTCTCCATTGGGGGCGATCAGTTTTTTAAAGGCGTCGACCGGTTTTTTGTGAAATCGTTTTACATCTACAAAATTGTGGATGACCTCAATATCCTTATCAATTTTAAAATTCTTATAGGTTTCTTCTTTCAGGTTATCCGACACAGCCGTTAGCGCATCACTTTCATTCATGGAAAAAGTTACTACCGGGCTATAGGTCTTGTCTTTCCCCACCAGGGTGATATCTGTTCCATGTAAAGTAGTGATGACCGGTATTCTCCTGCCTTCTTTTTCTAATATCTTTTTTGCCATATAGGCAGCTGCAGCATGGGGTATTGCATAATGCACATGTAATAACTCAACGTCATTATTGGTGATCACATCTACCATCGTACTGGCCAGGGCGGTTTCATATGGCGGGTAATCGAAAAGCGGATAGGTAGGTACCCGAACTTCATGATAAAAAATATTAGCATGAAAACCACTCAGCCGAACCGGTTGCTGGTAGGTAATAAAATGAATGTTATGGCCTTTATCGGCCAAAGCTTTGCCCAGTTCAGTTGCTAATACACCACTTCCACCGAAAGTTGGGTAACATGCTATGCCAATGTTCATAAGGTTTATTTTAAAGTATTCGATCAGGGGTCATCACTAGTACTGCAATTTACAGATTTCAACATTTATCAGGGCCGCCGTTCATATAATGGCAAATTTGTTGTGGTAGCCTTCCTAATCCATGATTGGGTTTCGGTTGAATTTATCGTTAGCAATGGCATCTGTAAAATCGGTGCTGAACCGGGATAATTCAGTAAATTTGGTTTAATATAATTACATATGAGCAATAAATTTTTATTAATATTTATTTTTCTGTTTTTTTCGTCTGCAATTGTGCAAGCGCAATCTGATGATTCAATAGTCATTAAAAGGCTGTCGGATGATATCATGACCAACGGAACGGCATATGAGAACCTTCGTTATCTCTGCAAAAAAGTAGGTCCCCGGCTCAGTGGATCTCCGGAAGCTCAAAAAGCTGTGGAGGCAAGTTTTGTGATGCTGCAACGTGCCGGTGCCGATACGGTTTATCTTCAGCCTTGTATGGTGCCTCATTGGGTACGTGGCGAGAAGGAAACCGGTTATATCATGGGAAATGATGGGTCTAAACATGAACTCCGTCTTTGTGCCTTGGGGAATTCGGTAGGTACCGGTAAACAAGGGCTTACGGGTAATTTGGTAGAGATCAAGAGTTTTTCTGAGT
>CAIRHQ010000133.1 GCA_903878475.1 uncultured Bacteroidota bacterium
AACCTCTGCCGGTAATGGCTGCCAGCTTCATAGCAGCAATATCTGAAAGGCCTGCAAGTCGGAGACCATCTGTTGTGTTGATTTCTTCAAGCCAGGGATATGTATATTTTACAAAATCAACCTTAATGTCTTGAATCGAGAAAATATTAATACTGGGCGTTTTTTTAAGCCAAATATATTTATCCAGTCCTGATAAAGTTTCAGAAAAAACAGTTTCATCGAGTATGACATCACCAAACAGATCGAGATCAACTGATTTACGATGCCCAATTTGTAATGCCAATGCAGTACCTCCTACGAGTCGCAGATTTTTAAACGCATCGATCCCGAGTAAGTTTTTTAAAAGTTCCAGTGTCCCGGAATCAATTGTTTTGTAGAATAACATATAAATGATTCTTTAGGAATCCCGGTAACAACTGAGATAAAAACTAATGTCTTAGGATCCATTTGCCTGAATGTTATGGATGTCTCGCCTATTGCCTTGATGCCATAAATATCTCTGATCAATAACCAATCTGATAGTAACCCATATTCAAGCACCTGCTGAATCACCTGACGCTTATGCTGTTGTATGTCAAGTTGCTCGCGGTTAACATCCCAAAACAAATGTTTAGAAAATTGGGATATGGTATGTTGCGATGAAAGCATGGAGGTATTTAGTGTTTAGTTGTTTATCAAAGACTCTACACGTGTTTTTTAAAACTATTAAATCAAATATCGTAAATAATATTCAAATAAATGGAGCCTTTAACCTGATCCCGATTGCTATCGGGACTAGCATGATGCTAAAGAAAGTTGGCAGTTCCCAGTTGGCAGTTCCCAGTTGGCAGTTCCCAGTTGGCAGTTTGCAATTCGTTCAAATTGATGAGCTATTTCGATTTTGAAAAATAATTTGAACTAAAGGGATCAGCATGATATTAAAGTTGATGTATTCAATCGCTAACGTACCCCTTTGCCAACTGCCAACTGCCAACTGCCAACTATGACCTCCCCACCACCTCCCCCAACCCTCTCTTATACGTTTGATAACTAAACTCCTTCATCAGCAATTCACGGTTAGGGATATGCGTACTTGGATGATCGAGCATATTCCTGATGGCCGAGATGATCTCCGATTTTTTTTCGGGATTGATGAGGGTGCCCAGTCGGCCATTGCTGAGGGCATCTACCGAACCATCGAGGTTACCGGCGATCACCGGAATGCCGTAAAACATGGCTTCAATGAATACGATGCCAAATCCTTCTTTTTCGCTGGGCATTACAAACAGATCGGCTAACCTGAAATGTGAAGCCAGGTCTTCATCGGGCAAGAACCCAGTAAAGATCACGATATCTTCGAGGCCGAGGTCCTGGGCCATTCGGTCTAATCTTATTTTTTCTTCCACATCATATTTCCCTACCACCAGGTACCGAAGATCGGGATACATTTTGGTGAGTGAGGGCAGGGCCGCCAATACCTTATCGTAACCCTTATACTGTTCGGTGGCAGATAATCTTGATACGGTAAGCATCACCTGATTATCGATAGTAAGACCGTATTTATCTAATAGATCCTCGTCCTTGCTTTCCTGCAGTGGAAATTCCATAAAAGGATCCAGGCAATTGTTCAATACTTTAAATCGCTCTTCCGGCAGTCCGTACAATTCTTTCATCCGCTCTTTAGTAAAATGACTCACCGGCAAGATGAGGTCAAATTTTTTAAGCATGAACAGTTTCCATTTCGGCAGGGGCTTCCATACTTCAATGCCATGGGCCAGTAATACCAGCTTCACCCTAGGACTAAAAAATTTGATCAAAAAACCGGGTAATAATAAGTTGATATGGCTCAATAATACTACCCTGCTCCTTCTCCCCTCCTTAATACTTTTTAATACGCACCGAACCTTATTGCCATTGAATCCGGTAAACACAAACTGAGGAAAATATTTATTACCGATCGCACTATCCGCATGCCCGTGCATGGAATACACTTTTACTCCACCACCAAACTGCAGGCCCAGCTCATACATCGCCTTCCCCGCAATGCGGCAAACTTTTTCAATACCACCAGTGGCAGAGAAAACGCGGAGGGTGAGGAAGAGGGTCATTGCTTGTTGGAGGTTTGAAGTTGGAGGTTGGAGGTTGGGGACCCTATAGCTCGAATATTTAATTTTATTTGCAAAAAATCACTCATTTAATTATTTCTCTTTAATAATAAAATCCCAAAATCAACTCCTCCTACTCTCCGCCCTGAATACTTTTTAAATTATTGTCAAACAACATCGCCCATTAACCTCCAACCTCCAACTTCCAACATCCAACTTCCAACCTCAAACTTCCAACCTCCAACGTGTTTGTCCAACATCTTTGTCCAACTAGCTTGTTGCCAACAACAACGCCATCAACTGCGACCAATGCATCTCTCCTTTCAAGAACTGCTGATAGTTCTTTGCTGAGCGGGCGCTTTTGCCGAGCATGGTTTCTTTTACATAGTCGTTCTTTCCGAGCCATTCGGCAAAGGGAAAGGTGAATCCCATTTTGGGACGGTTCCAGATGGGTTCGGGAAGTTCCGATTTGAAACTATCTACCAGCAATTGTTTAGGCAAGGATCCGCTATATTTTAATGAAGACCTTATGCTTAAGGCCATCGACATAAATTCTTTATCGAGGAAAGGCACACGGATCTCGATGCCATGAGCCATACTCATTACATCCGAATCGCGGAGCAATTGGTTTTGCATGTACAGGTTGGTTTCGATCCAACTGGCTTCGTTACCGGGTTGTAAACTGCTTATATCATAAAGGTCGGGTTGATCTTCCAGCAAATTCCAAACCTGCTTTTCATCCATAT
>CAIRHQ010000134.1 GCA_903878475.1 uncultured Bacteroidota bacterium
AGAAGGTTAACCCTGGCAGATTCTAAAACACTGGTAAGGGCGCCCAAAGCAGAGGTGTATAAGCAAATTGAAAAAGATCTGCTCGCAGCGATTGCTGTATTACCTACTATACAAGCTGAAAAAGGCCGTATCACTAAAGGAGCTGCACAGGCTTTATTGGGCAAGGCATATCTGTATCAGAATAATTATGCAGCCGCTGCACCCATGCTGGATAATGTGATCACGGGCGGTGCATATAGCCTGGTAAGCAATTTTGCTTCTGTTTATCTGGAGTCGGGTGAAAACGGACCAGAATCTGTATTTGAAATTCAATACTCCAACGGACAAGGAACCTACGATTGGGGACATGTTACCCGTGGACAAGGAAATTATGCCGTACAACAATGCGGTGTGAGGGGATTGAATGGTTCAGCGTCTATGCCCTACAGTCAAGGATGGAGTACTAACCTGCCAACACAAAATCTGTCTGCAATCTATGCCGCAGGCGATCAACGTAAAGCAGTGACCTTACTGGATATAGAAGCATATAAGACAGCTAATCCTTCCTTTAATATTACTTATCAGGTTGCTCCTTATAGGAATACCGGATTGTACAATCAGAAGTATTTGCCTCGTAAAGGACAAACATCTGGTCAGGTGGAATTGAATTACCTCAACAACCAGCGCATCATTCGTTATGCAGATGTATTGTTGATGGCCGCTGAAGCGTATAATAAGATCAACAACGACAGCAAGGCGCAAAATTATTTGAACCAGGTACGCAGGCGTGCTTTTGGTGATAATGCCCATGATATTTTATCTACAGGCACTACATTATATGACGCGATTTTAAATGAAAGAAGAATGGAACTGGCGATGGACGGAGAGCGATTCTTTGACCTGGTACGTACCGGTAAAGCGGCTACTGTATTGGGACCGTTAGGATTTGTGGCAAACAAACACGAATTATTCCCTATTCCACAGGGGGAAGTTGATATGTCAGGTTTAACTCAAAATCCAGGTTATTAATCATTAACTCATTAAAACAACGATCATGAATGCATTTAAATATTTCTGTACTGCCTTGTTACTGATATCGGTAATGGGTAGTTGCAAAAAAGACAACAACAACGATCTGTCGTTCATTGCCACGGCTACGGCTCCGGCAAAGCTTTCAGTAATGTTCGATATTACACAGGACAATACGGGAATGGTAACCATTACTCCGAATGGGGAAGGGGCCGTTTTCTATGATGTGTATTATGGCGATGCCACCACCACGCCAGCGAATGTTGCTGCGGGTAAGAACACCACTCATAAATACGCCGAAGGAGTATTCAATGTGAAAATAGTTGCGCATAACATTACCGGTAAAACAACCGAACTCATTCAGGCCTTAACGGTTTCTTTTAGGGCTCCTGAAAATCTGGTGGTTACCGCGGTAATTGATGCGGCCAATAATTACAAATTGAATGTTTCGGCTACGGCTCTTTATGAAACAGTTTTTAAAGTGTATTTCGGTGATGTAGTGAATGAAGTGCCACAGTCATTTTTAGAAGGTGCTACGGTAAGCCATATTTATCCTGCAGTGGGTAGCTATACTTTACGCGTAGTTGCTTTGAGCGGAGGTGCTGCAACCACTACTTATACTACCACCATCAATATCGTGGATCCGGTATTATTGCCGATCACTTTTGAATCATCTACCGTTAACTATGCATGGTCGAATTTTGATGGAGGAGCGGTAACGGTTATTGCCAATCCACAAAGCAGTGGTATCAATGTGAGCAGTAAAGTGGGTAAGATGGTAAAAAGCAACGGACAAACATGGGGCGGAAGTTTTATAACGCTTGGAGGAAATATTGATTTCTCGGCCAACAAAGTTTTCCGGATGAAAGTATTTTCACCAAGGGTGGGAGCAAGGGTATTGCTGAAAGTTGAAAATGCAGCCAATACCGGTTTGAGCTATGAAAAAGAAGTGGTGACCACCGTGGCCAATGCCTGGGAAGATCTTGCCTTTGATTATAATGGGGTTAATACATCAAATACTTATCAGCATATCGTGTTGATCTTTGATAACGGAACCATGGGAGATGGTACGGCTAATTATACTTTCCTTTTTGATGATATCAGGTTAACCAATCAGATGCCTACTGGTTTATTGGCACTGCCTGTTACTTTTGATCTGCCAGGCGTAAATTATACGGTGGTAGATTTTGGTGGCAATCAAACCTTTGATGATGTTGATCCTTTAAATGGAGCCAATAAAGTTAAAAGGACCGTAAAACCAAATGGCGCTCAAACATGGGCAGGAACCACCATTGGTGCTGGTTTTACTGCAAGGATACCCTTTACCGCTTCTGCTACTCAAATGAGTATTAAAGTATATTCTCCGGCAGCAGGGATCAGGGTTCGACTTAAAGTAGAAGACAAAACCAATAATACAAGATCGGTAGAAACAGAGGCTATGACACAGGCTGCCAATACCTGGGAAACCTTGGTTTTTGATTTTGCAAACCAATCTGATGGTACTGCTGCATTGAATCTGGCTTATACCTACGATATGGCATCTGTATTCTTTGATTTTGGTAATGCCGGTACAGGAAAAGTATTCTATTGGGATGATGTGAAATTCTTACCAGTGAATGTTGTACCTAATTATTTGGCTTTGCCACTTGATTTTGAATCAACTACTCATCCTTATCCTTTCACGGATTTTGCCGGAGGGGTTGCCACAGTAATTAATAATCCACATTCAGGCGGTATTAATACCAGCGCAAAAGTTGGCCAGATGGTAAAAAATGCTGGTCAGGTTTATGGTGGTAGTTTTATTGAAATGGTGAATCCCATTAACTTCTCAGTACTGCATACTTTCAAGGTTAAAGTTTATTCTCCAAGGATCGGAGCGAAATTATTGTTGAAAGTGGAGAATGCAACCAATGGAGGGATCAGCTATGAAAAAGAAGTAGCCACTACGGTTGCCAATGCATGGGAAGAATTGACCTTCGATTATACCGCCATCAATACCGGTAATTTCTATTCTAAAATAGTACTCATATTCGATAACGGTACCATGGGTGATGGAACAGCAAATTTCACTTTCTTATTTGATGACATTAAACTTAATTAATCTTTAAAAAATTAGAACATGATACTCAATAAAAAATATTATATCCTGATTTTTCTGCTATCATTAATTGGTTTTAGTGCCTGTAAGAAAGCAGATTATAAATTCGGGAACCTGGTAAGTCCAACCGACCTTACCCTCACCACTGTAATTGCTGGTGTAGACAATGCCAACCCTTATGGAGCTGGTTCTGGCAATGTAGCCATTACCACTTCTGGCAGTAATGCCATTACTTATAAAATTGATTTTGGCGATGGCAATATTCAAATGGTGCCTTCTGGTGTGATCACCCATAAGTTCAGCAACCCCGGTACCAATGATTATACCATCACGGCAATTGCCATCGGCACAGGCGGTGTTACGTCCACGGTATCTAAAAAAATAAAAGTGTTCGTGAATTTTGCCATTCCTACAGCCATACTGCAGGCATTGACCAATGGTACATCAAAAGTTTGGATCACGGATCATGATGCACCCGGTCATGTGGGTGTAGGTCCATCTGACCAGTTTTCACCGATCTGGTATTCTGCCGATCCTAATTCAAGGGCAGCCTGTCAGTATGATGATGAAATAACTTTTAGTTCTGATGCCAACAACAATGTGTTTATGGCGATTGATACTAAAGGGGCAGGATTTGCTATTGGAGCTGCTACTGCATTTTATGGTTTTAGCGGAGGAGATGGTTGTTATGCCATCAATACCGGAGGTACCAAGAAATTATCATTTATGGATGCCACTTCCGCATCTACACCTGCTATATCAACCCGTATCCAGTTTTTTGTGCCAGGAAATGGTTTTGTCAATTTTGGAACAGGAGGAAATATGTATGAGATCCTCTCCATCACCCCCACTCAGATCCATTTGAGGAATATTGGAATTGATGGCAATGCCTGGTATCAAAAACTTAAAATCAAGTAATCATGAAATTTATTAAGAACATATTGCTGCTCGTTCTGTTTTTTATTGTGTCGAGCAGTTGTCAGAAGGGAACTGCCAATTCAGGTACTGTACAAACAGCGCCTACCAATCTGCAGGTAACAGCTACCGTCAGTGCGGATGGAAGTGGTATAGTTTCTTTTACCGCTACCGCAACCAATGCCGTTTCGTATGTATATGAATTTGGGAATGGTGTGATCAGTCCGGTTGCTTCTGGAGTAACCAATTATCAATATTCAACGGTAGGAACCATCACCTATAACGTAACCGTTACGGCTAAAAGTAGTTCGGGCCTTACCGCCAGTAAATCAATATCGGTTACTGTTACGGTAGTGCCCGGAACACCCGTGCTGTATTGGTCGGAGGAATTCAATACCGACGGAGCGCCTGACCCCGCCAAATGGGGGTATGATATTGGAACCGGCAGTGGCGGATGGGGAAATAATGAACTGGAATATTATACCAACCGGCCGGTGAATGCTATTGTGCAGGGCGGAGTATTGAAGATCATGGCCCTTCGGGAAAGTTATGGGGGAAGTGCTTTTACTTCTGCCCGCCTCTTATCAAAAGATAAATTTTCGTTCAAATACGGCAGGGTAGAAGCAAGGGTTAAAATTCCGGCAGGAGTTGGTACCTGGCCTGCAGTTTGGATGTTGGGCAGCAATATCGCTTCGGCAGGTTGGCCCAATTGCGGGGAGATAGACATTATGGAGCATCGCGGTTCAGAATTGAATAAGATCTTTGGTACCCTGCATTATCCTGGTCATTCCGGCGGCAGTGCCAATGGCAATACCATCATGATCACGAATGCCACAACTGAATTTCATGTGTATGCAATGGATTGGTCGGCTACTGATATTAAAATATATGTAGATGGTCAGTTATTCCATACGGTAGCTAATTCAGCGGCGATACCCTTTAACCAAGACTTCTTCTTTATCCTGAATGTAGCGATGGGTGGTGGTTTTGGTGGACCGGTAGATCCGGCTTTGAACAGTGCCACGATGGAAGTGGATTATATCCGAGTATATAAATAAACGTTTTGCATAGTTAACTCCAATGGCAGCAGTGCCATTTTCATGTCAGGTAAATATTTGCCCTTCGGCTAGGAGCCGGGGGCATTTATTTTTTCACCGCCCTGGTTCGTGGCACACGAAACAGTTTCCTTTTTAACTACACACAATAGAGATTACTTGATGTCAGATAATAAAGAATTATTGCTTTTCCGTTTCGTGAGCTACGAACCGGGGCGGTGGCAATTTCTTGCCATTAAAATACTACTGTTGCACTATAACTCAACGCACAAGCATACATTTTATTTGTTTATACATTTGAAGACAATTAAATCCTTTATTAAATAAATTCAAATCAATAATTTCATTTTAATCTGATGTAAAAGACAAATACAAAGCACGGATATCCATTTTTTTTAATATCTAATTAAAATCATCAAATCAAATTAGTAAATATTGCTAGTGATATATAAATGTTTTTCTACTGACTATTTGTAGTATTTGGATATTTTAAAAAAAAAATTAAATTTGATTAAATTCAATACGCTGAAAACCATTTTACTCAGTAATTTATCATTACAATAATCCAATGTATTTTCTTGATGCTTAAATCAATTTTAAGCAAGTAAGATCCTAATAACTCAACAATCAATGTAAACTTTCAATATACCATTAAATCAATCAAAACAATATCATGAAAAAACAATTACTCTTATTATTCATTTTAGCCTTTATGATGGGCAATATGGATGCACAAGTTATCATCAATGCCACAAGCGGATCCGATATCACCATTAAATCGGGTACGGTATTTTTTGCAGATAATCTGACACTAACCCCCTCTGCCGATTTTACCATCAGCAATAATACCCTTACCAGGGCTACTACCCCAATTCATACACCCAGCGGAACCTATATAGCCCGG
>CAIRHQ010000135.1 GCA_903878475.1 uncultured Bacteroidota bacterium
CAGCGGGCACCCAGTTGGGCAGATCAGAAAAATTCTGGATGGTTCCGTTGGCGATCAATGCCGCACCGATGATGCCCATTACTTTTTGTGCATCATTACCACCATGACCGATACTGAATGCTGCAGAACTGAATAACTGCAGTTTCTTGAACATATTGGCCACTTTAAAAGCGGTAGGAGTTCTGATCTTTTCAACATAGAGATAAACCAGTGAGAACAGGATACAAGTGAAAACGATACCCCAAACGATCATGCTGTTATCGGCTTTATCAATGTCTTTGGCAAGGGCTTTTTCAATACTGAATCCCTGGATCTTGGCTTTCACTTTTTCAATATTCTGAGGCAGGATGGGTGAAATAGTATTCAATGCAACCAGGGTACTGTCTAATGAAATTTCCTTTTTAAAATATTTCTTCAGGGGCTCTTTGTATTTTTCAGTGGCTACTTTAGCCAGGTCATATTCTTTCTTAATTGATGCATCGCTGACCGACTTAGCTTCTAACACCAAGTAATCGTTGGCATTGCGTACATCATCTTTGAGGCGACTGGCTTCAATATCTTTCAGCCATCCTTGTGCATAAGCCTGCTTGGCAATTTCATTCGCGCCCAGCTTATCAAAACGCTTTATCAGGGAATCAATATGGTTATAATTAGGAAGGGCTTTGTCTAATTTTTCCTTGGCTGTATTATAGGCCACCAGCGTTGCAGAGTCATTTGCATTGGTCTTTAATTTGGCCTCAGCATCACCGAGTTCTTTTTTATATTTATCTACTTTCAGAAATTTTTGCAGGTTCTCGTCCATTTTTGTGGCTTCAAACTTACCAAACATGAATACTGTCAATATCGTGGACAGGGCGATAATCCCAATTCGGGCCCAAATATTCCGCATGATGGTAACGATAGTAATAAAAATGGATATGCCCATTCCAATCAGCGGCGCCAGAAATATAAACAATACCGTATTCAGGATGATACCTGATTCCACTATTTTGCCCCAGCTGATATTTACTCCTTTTATCATCATACCATGAGCAATGGCAGCCCCGGCAAAGCCTCCGATGAGGGTATGTGAAGAAGAAGAAGGAATTCCGTACCACCAGGTAAGCAGGTTCCAGAAGATGGCGGCAATCAATCCCGATAAAATCACCGGCAGGGTAATAAATTCTTTGCTCACCGTCTTGCTGATGGTGTTGGCTACTGCATGGTCTTTAAAAATAAAATAGGCCACACAGTTAAAAAATGCAGCCCAAACTACTGCTTGGAAAGGAGTGAGTACTTTGGTGGACACTACGGTTGCAATGGAATTGGCTGCATCATGAAATCCATTGATGTAGTCGAATATTAAAGCCAGTGCAATGATAACTATTACTAAGGTCATGATAAAAAGTGCTGATTAGAAAATGGGCAAATGAGCGAGCTGCTTTCTGGTTTAGGCATACTTCACAATGATACTTTCTATCACATTGGCAGCATCTTCGCATTTATCGGTCACGATCTCCATCACCTGATAGATCTCTCTTTTCTTGATCACTTCCTTGGCATCGGGCTCAGTGGCAAACAGGCGTTCAATACTCATATCGAAAATATCATCGGCCTGATTTTCTATGCTGTTGATGGCTACCAATGCATCGGTGATCTGACGCATATTTTTCATGTTGCGTAATTCTTTCACGGCATTATCAACCTGAACACAAGCCAATGCGATCAGGTCCGACATTTTATTGAACCCCATATCATTTGGATTCACCCGATAGAAATTGATCTTCTTTGCAGAGGCATACATATAATCGGCAATATCATCCAGTGCGGTAGCTAGGTAATGGATGTCTTCCCGATCGAAAGGGGTAATAAAATTCTTTCCCAATTCAGTAAAGATCTTGTGGGTATAATCATCATTCACGTGTTCCATATCTTCAATTTCCTGGATGAGTTTGGCCCGTTTGTCAAAATCGGGTTCATTCACTACTTCTTTTAATTTATCGCCCATTTTTACCAGCTCAGCTGATACACTTTCAAACAGTTGAAAGAAGACCCTGTCTTTGGGTAAAAAGATCTTTAGAATTGAGTTTAAACCTGCCATAATGTTAGAATTTGAAGCAAAAGTATAATTATTGATTTTGCGGCTATCAATGAAATAAATGGTAATGATAACTTAACATTGGAGTAATAATTATTTCTTATTACATTACGTAAAAATTTGTTACGCTTGAAGAAGAGCATATTGCTATTTGCTTGTATAATAGCCTCCCAATTAGGTAAGGCCCAGTTCTTAATGGATATGGTGGATACCAGCAAAGAAATGGGTAAG
>CAIRHQ010000136.1 GCA_903878475.1 uncultured Bacteroidota bacterium
ATTTTGTGCATCAATGCTGATGCCAATGATCCTTCCGGGCATGCCTCTTTTGAATTCGTCGCGGGTAGCAAAAAATGCTGCATGCGGACCACCATATCCCATCGGAACACCAAAACGCTGGGCCGATCCAATGGCCACATCAGCACCTAATTCAGCTGGCGAAGTGAGTAAAGTGAGCGCCAGCAGGTCGGTTGCCATGATCACAAAACCATTGATGGCATGAACTTCATTGATGAATTTTCGATGATCTTCCACTGATCCATTACTGTTAGGATATTGTACCAATGCGCCGAAATAACTATCGTCTAATTTTATATTTTTGAAATCGCCATACACCAATTCAATGCCAATGGGTGTGGCACGGGTAACCAATACTTCTTTGGTTTGTGCAAAAACAGCTTCATCCACAAAAAATTTAGGAGACCCAATGAGCTCTGATTTGTTTTTGTGATGAAACAACATGGCCATCGCTTCTGATGCTGATGTAGCTTCATCCAGTAAACTGGCATTTGAAAGTTCAAATCCGGTAAGATCACAGATCATGGTCTGATAATTCAGCAGGCTCTCGAGCCGCCCTTGAGAGATCTCTGCCTGATAAGGGGTGTACTGCGTATACCATCCTGGGTTTTCAAAAACATTCCGTAGGATCACGCTGGGGGTTACCGTGTTGTAATAACCCTGACCAATATACGATTTGAAGACCTTGTTCTTAGCAGCAATTTTCTTTAGCTCATATAAATATTCAAACTCTGTTTGTGCGGCGGGAATTTTTAGCGGGCTTTTAAGTCGAATGCTTTCCGGTACTGTTTTACTGATCAGTTCATCAAGTGATGCCTCACCGATGGTTTGTAACATGGAAGCTGTGTCGGTAGCATTTGGACCAATATGGCGGCCCGCAAATTCCTGTTGTTGTTGTTCGAAGATATTCATATGGATGTTTGTAGTTAACAATCTTATTGGAAGCAAGTATAGCTGTTGATCAGGGCAACCTTTCTTTCACTCAAATATTTACCGCGCAAGGATGCTAATCGCCGCAAAATTACAACAACGCAACAAGATTTGGAGGAATAAGTTGCTTACTTTTGGACAAATGAAAAAGGATAAGTCAATTATCCGAAAACCCAAGCGCCATGAGTGATACCCTGTTAGATAACTGGCAAAAAAAATCAGCCGATCACCAAAAACTGTATAAGCAGTACCTGCATCGGGCCAACAAGAATAAAGTGTTGAAATCCTTGCCTGATCTGCATGAACAGGCATTTGAAAAGATCGATTGCCTCAGTTGTGGCAATTGCTGCAAAAATTATTCTCCTCGTTTCAAAACACCGGATATAAAACGAATAGCCAAATACCTAAAGATGAAGGATGGCGATTTTATCAATCAATATTTATTTGTAGACAGTGAGGGGGATTATGTGCTGAGATCAAAGCCCTGTCCTTTTCTGGGAACTGATAATTATTGTAGTATCTATGATCACCGGCCATCCGATTGCCGGCGCTTTCCCTATACCGATGAGGATGTGATCCTAAAAAGACAATCGCTCACCCTTACCAATAGTAGCTTTTGCCCGATCGTGTATTATGTACTGGAAATGCTTATGCAGGAACCCGTAAAATAATATTACTATATTTCATGATATTTTTTCTATATTGTATTAAAAATAAACAATATGCCAAAATATGTCATTGAAAGAGAAATTCCTGGTGTTGGTCAATCAAGCATTGCTGATCTGAAAGCTATTTCACAAAAATCATGCGGAGTACTGAATCAACTGGGCCCAAGTATCCAGTGGTTGGAAAGTTATGTAACCGGCAATAAGATCTATTGCGTGTATATAGCTCCCAATAAAGAAATGGTGATGGAGCACGCTTCATTGGGTGGCTTCCCGGCCAACAGGATCGAAGAAGTGGTTACCATCATCAGTCCTGTTACTGCGGAATAAATCAAATTTTTTTCAGGATTATTTAGGCGCCAGTTCTATATACGCTGCCGTCAATGGCCTTTCTATGCCTTCACCTTTCCATTCAGGAGAGCCGGGGATCTCCTTGGTCTTTAAGATCTCCTCTTTTGATTTGCCATCTTTTATGGCAGCTTCGGTGAAATGCATCAGGTTGCCGAGATAATTGCCAAAGGCTTTTAAATCGGAACTATTCAGCACAATATCATAATCTGCGCCTGCATGTCCGCAAACGAATTTCGTTTGCGCATCAAAACTGGCAATGGCCTTGTCCAGCAGAACGATCCAGTTGGCGATATTGGCTCCAGCAGATTTATCAATATATGGATGACGGCGGTTAAAGACCAGATCGCCCATATGAACAATATTGGCATGTTGAAAATGGATGAGGGCATCGCCATTGGTATGGCCGGCGCCAAAATAATGGGCCTTTATCTTTTCATTTCCCATTTTATGTTCCCATCCATCTGCACCAAATGTTATGTCGGGGTACAATTGTTTTTCCTCTGTCTTCTGTTCCTTGGCTACTCGTTCCTGATTGGATCTTGAATTTTCATGCGCCACTACATGTTCTACCAATCCCTTGAAAGCAATATTACCTGCAGTATGATCGCCATGATGGTGGGTATTGATCAGTAAACTAAATGGTTTGTCTGTTTTGTTTTTCAATTCATCAATGAGATGTTTTGCAGCATCGGGGAACTGGGCATCGATCACCACCACTCCATTTTTTGAAAGAAGGAAAGCAATGGTGCCGCCTTTTTCTGTGAATACACCGATCTCGTCGGTGAGCATTTTTATTTTCCAGGCCGGATCCGTTAAAAGTGCAGCCAGTGCTGATTGTTGAAGTAAGGCTAAACCCGCAATGGTCAGTCCTGAATTGCGAATGAATGTTCTGCGTTGCATGGGAACTGTTTAAAAGTTTAAGTCTAATTTATTTTAAAAACCAGAAAATTTAATACTCGAGTTTTTTCAATTTCGGGAATTTCATCCAGGTGCCTGCTACCACTACAATTGACATAGCTCCTCCGAACACGATCGCTGGCAATGAACCAAACCAACGAGAAGTGATACCGCTTTCAAACTGTCCTAATTCATTCGATGAGTTGATGAAGATCAGGTTGATGGAGGCAACCCTTCCTCTCAGTTCATCTGGTGTATTCAATTGAGCGATGGTTCCTCTTACCACTACGCTAATGCCATCGAAACAACCCGCTACTGCGAGGGCCATAAAACTTAACCAATATACTTCAGATATTCCAAATATGATGATGCAAATCCCAAATCCAGCCACGGCCAGCAACATTTTCATGCCTTGTTTTTGTTTCATCGGGAACCAAAGCAGGATGGCTACACTGATGAGGCTGCCGATATCCATGGCGGCATTCAAAAATCCATATCCGATTGGCCCGGTATGCAGTACTTTTTCGGCTACTTCAGGAATGAATGCAACGGCTCCGCCAAACAGGACCGCAAAAAGATCCAACGACATCACACCCAATAAATTTTTATTGTTGAACACGAAGCTGAATCCTTTTTTAATGGCCGTCAGCATGGGTTCATCATTGATCTTATTGGTAGGTGGTTTGGGGTTCAGTTGCAAGGCAAATAGGCCAGCTATAAAGATCAGTGCGGCAGTGGTGAAATAGGCGTTGGAAATGCCTGCCAGAGCGATCAACAATCCGCCGGTAGCATGTCCGGTGATGGAGGATATCAACCAGGTAGAAGAGTTCAGGGAGATGGCTTTTGGTAATTGTATCCTGGGTACAATGGCCGCGATCATACTATTGGCAGAGGGTCCGGCAAAGGATCGGATCACACCTGTGCAGAATACAATCGCAAGGATCATGGGGATTTTTACTTGAGCCGCTACCTGAAAATAAGGCATACTTAATAACGCAAGTGATAATCCGCAGCACATATAAAAAACATAAGACCACACCAGGATATTTTTTTTGTTGTGCCGATCAATATAATGTCCGGCATACAAAGCCGCAATTACTGCCGGCACGAATTCACTAAGTCCGGCAATACCCACCATATACGTATTGGCCAGATGAAACATCTGGTAGATCACAATGGTAGTGATCATGCGGAGTCCGAGTACAAAGAACAAACGGGCAAAAAGAAAATGAAAAAATTCCTTAGGGAGTTTGTTCATGTATCATGTTTAAGGCAAATTGATAAAATGCTGTCCTTCTTCATAGTCTTTATCCAGGGCATCAATGATGGTTTTCAGATGAAGTTCATTGCCCAGGAAATCGGCATTGGATGCGTCAACAAATAATGTTTTGATATGGTGTTGCTTAATATACTGGGTATAGGTTTCCTGCAGGTTGAACAGGTAATCATTGGGTATTTGTTGCTCGTATTCGCGGTTACGTTTTTTGATATTCTCCTGTAATTTTTGAACCGGGCAATGTAAGTAAATAAGGATCTCGGGTTGGGGTATTTGAGGATTGATGATCTCAAATAATTTCTGATATAAACGAAATTCCTCTTCCGGCAGATTCACTTTCGCAAATAGCAAACATTTAGTGAACAGATAATCTGAGACCGTGATGGTTTGAAACATATCTTTTGTTTGCAACAGATCCTTTAGCTGTTTATAGCGTTCGGCCATAAAGAATAATTCTAACGGGAATGCATATTGGCCGGGATTTTCATAAAATTTCGGAAGGAAGGGGTTGTCGGCAAATTCCTCGAGTATAAGTCTTGCATTGAAGTGTTTGCTGAGCAAATGTGTCAAGGTAGTTTTACCGGCACCGATATTGCCCTCAATGGTCACAAAATTATACTTCATAAAAAATAGCTTGTCTGCCAAAAGCAGTGCTGCAAAATAAATTGAATTAACCGCTTATCGTTCAGTTTTTTTTCACAGGTAGCGGATCTTGGCAAACTCTTAATAACTGGTGGATAGTTTTTTGCAAAACAGGGTGAATCAAGTTGGGGGAGAGTTCATTTAAAGGAACCAGCACAAAACGCCTGTTTTGTATCTGGGGATGCGGGATGCTAAGGGTTTCCGTTTGCAGGATGGCTTTGTTGAAAAATAGGATATCTATGTCAATGATCCTTGGATCATACTTTTTTGTTCGGATACGGCCCATTTTTTCTTCTATGGCGAGAATGCATTGCATTACCGCTCCAGCCGTCAAGGTAGTATCCAGGATGATCACCTGGTTCAAAAAATCGGGCTGGTCGTTCTTGCCCCAGGCAGCTGTGCTGTACAACGCAGATGCTCGGGTGATATGCCCAATTTCCCGGGCAATATGTTTGCAGGCTACTGACAATTGCTTCTGGCAATTGCCCATATTGCTGCCCAGTAATAGATAGATATGATTCATGGTTACCAGTGAAGTCGTTTATCGAAAATAAAGGCGGTTGATTTTTTTATTTTCACTTTTTTGAAATCGGGGTGCATTGGGTTGATCAGGTAATTATACTCTTCAGGTATCACGGCAGAGGGTACCCGAAGTGCCAGCAGGTCGCCCGATTTGATGAATGCGGTTCCCATATAGGCACTATAATCAGGATCGTCCTGCCAGTTGGCTTTTAATTTTCTGGCCTCCACCGTTCCCACCGGCGCGTCATCCGGTAAAAAAATGGAGAGCAGTTGAAAACGGTTTGAAATATCTTCCCAGTTGATGTGTACCAGCATCTCCAACACACTTAGGGAAATATGCTGGGCGGTATAGAGCATGGGACTTCCGGGCTGGTTCCACCTGGCACCATATAATTTTGCTCCCGTACCCGAGAGGTCGTCTTTGTACAAGGCGTGTATGATCCTGTATACCATCATGCAAATAAACCGTATTGAATCCTGTGTAATTGTGTCAGTACTTTTTCAATACCCTGAGCGGAGGTTAAAGATTGAAATGACAACTGGCCACCTAGTATCGTCGGCCGCCTTTTGATCCACTCATAAAAATGTTCAAGTTTTCCAAAACAGATCTTCGCTTCCTTGAGTACCTGGTCAATTTGTAGGGCCCGCTCAGCATTGATGGCCGCAAAATGGCCATTGTTCTTTGCATAGCGCTGTAGGGTACGTTCACTTACATGCAGCATGGCGGCCCACTCAGACTGGGTAAAGGGTGTTTTATCAGCCATTTTTTTGAATTCCAAGTAAGTGAAATCCTTAACGGCGAGTTGTACCTTTGCAATTCGGCCGGAACTGGCCGGAACGGTAGTTTTGAAATCGGGTATTCTGGGTTTATCTGCTTTTTTCATAAAGGCGACAAATGACGCATAAATATACGACAAATGTCGTGTAAGCCAAATTTTTTAAATTCCTTTTTTACCAATAGCTTTACGCTTCAAATTCGCAATGATGCAAAAGTATAGTCAGTTGAAAGCCTTTATGGCCATCCTGAAAGCAAGTTTTCGTTCTATCCTGAGCAATCCCAGTGCCCTATTCTTTAGTTTCCTATTTCCAATCATTTTTATTTTCATATTTGGTTCCTTTGGAAGTGGGGGCGGGGTACATTATAATATTGCCATTTCAGATGCGGCTGATACCAGCAACGAATTGTTCGACAGCATCAAGGCGAACCCGCTGATCTCCATTACCTATTTTAAAACAAAAAGCGGATCCACCGATACCCTGGCCCGCCGCAAGGCCCTGGAAAAAGATAAGATATCAGCGATCGTGGGCATCCGTAAAATTGAGGATTCAGCTGGCAAAGCCCATTATCTGATCCTCGATACCCTTACCAATGCCAGTGGAAATGCCATTGCTGCACTTCGTCAGATTTTTTCAAATATCAGCAATGAAATTGCTTTGAAAGGTTCCGCTCAGCATCAAATACCTCCTGTACAATCGCATGTGTATGCTGTACGCGAATACCGCAATATTGATTTTGTGTTGCCAGGTATGCTGGGATTCTCTGTATTGTTCTCCACATTATTTGGCATCTCTTTCATATTCTTTCAATTCCGCCAGCAACTGATCCTGAAAAGATTTTATGCTACCCCGGTTAGCAGGATCAATATCCTACTCGGAATTGGCATCAGCCGTTTGGTATTTCAACTGATCAACGTTGTGATGCTGATCGCCCTGGGTTATTTCTTTTTGCATTTTACCCTGGTGCACGGACTGGATACTTTTTTAGAAATGACCCTGCTGACCATTTTTATGTTGCTGTTATTACTTGGGGTCGGACTTATTTTCAGCAGCGTGGTTAAATCAGATACTTCAATTCCCCTGCTCATCAACCTGTTTGCCTTTCCTCAAATGCTCTTATCGGGTACATTTTTCCCGATTGATGTGTTTCCAAAATGGTTGCAAACGATTTGTACCTATGCTTTGCCCCTCACTCAATACAACGATGCCATTCGAAAAATTTCCTTTACGGGTCAGCATCTGTGGGACTGTGGAAAAGAATTGGGTATCCTGGGTGTCTGGATGCTGATCATCTATATCGTGGCTGTAAAAGTTTTTAAATGGGAATAAATGCAACGTATTAAAGGATTTATTTTTACCCTGGCAGGGCTGTTCATCTTGGTTACCCTGCTGTCATTATTGATCCCCTCCAAACTATTGGTATCGCGTGGTGTAGTGATCAACGCCAATGCTGAAAAAGTATTTGCAGCGGTCAGTAATATGCACCAGTGGGGAAAATGGCAGCCGGCATTCAAAAATAATCCAGCTGCAGTTCATTACAGTACTGATAGCAACACCATCAATAGTTTTTGTGAATGGGAAAGCAATGGCCATCTCAACAAATTTGTGATCAAGAATGTGCAACCCATGCAAATTACCACAGCATTAGTTCGTGAAGGTGAAAATGATGTTACCAATATCATCAGCGTGTTGCCACTGAGCGACAGCAATACTGTTCAGGTAGAGTGGAAGGCCTTAACCAAATTAAAATGGTATCCCTGGGAAAAATTTTATGGCATCTTTCTTGAAAAACTTACCGGACAGGGTTATGAAGATGCGTTGAATGGTTTGAAAGATCATGTAGAGAATGGTCAGTGAGGAAAACTGATCTTGCCCATAGCCGTAGCCGGTATGCCCGGTATTCCTTCCTTGATAAATTCAGCATTCCCACTGATACATTCATTGGCCAGCAGCGCAAATAATACGGCTTCCTTGGCATCGGGGTCAATACCCAACTCGGTTGCATGTTGAAACCTACATTCCTTCATTTCGTTTTCAAGATTTTCCATCAACAAAGGATTGTGTACACCACCACCACTGCAAATGATGGTGAGATTACTTGTATCGTTGATGCCCTCACGGATACCCTTCACGATCATGTTCGCCGTAAATTTATTCAAGGTGGCCATGCAATCTGCAGGGGAAATATCTTCCGTTCCGGTTTTTTTCTGTGCCGATTGCAGGTATGGTAAACTGAACAATTCCGGCCCAGTAGTTTTGGGGTATGGGGCAGAAAAGAATTTGTTCGATTGTAAGTCCAACAGAAGATCTTCATTCACATTGCCGGCTTTTGCCACCGCAGCATTGTTGTCGTAATACTGGCCAGGGTAATGCATCCGCATACACGCATCCATCATTGTATTTCCCGGACCCAGGTCGGTACATAATATTGCTTCCTCATCGTTGCCCGGTAAAAAAGTGAAATTAGCAATTCCTCCAATATTCAATAATACCCTTCGTTCGCCTGTTTTGCCAAATAAGATCTGATCGCCATAAACCGCCAGTGGTGCACCTTCTGCGCCCATGGCAAGATGCTTTTGTCTGAAATCACTGATGGTGATGATGCCCGTGACTACTGCAATATGATCGCCATCACCGATCTGTAAACTGGCATTCCCATATCCGGGTAAGCCATGAAGATGTTTGGGTGCATGGTAAATGGTTTGGCCATGACTGGCGATCAGGTCTACCTCGCTTGCAGCGATCTTCCATTTTTGTAAACAGGAATTGATATAACGGGCATGCAGATTCGCAATTTCGGCGTGTAGCAGGCAGAGTTTTTCAAGATCAACCATTCGTACTGAAAAAATAGATTGTATCTCATTTCTAAATTCCGGTTCATAGGGGATGCTGGCAAATTGCAAAACCTGCAATTGCGTATTCATACCATGCCCGATGATCTGGCATAAGGCAATATCAAGTCCGTCCAGTGAAGTGCCACTCATTAATCCGATAACCAGCTTTTCTTTTTTGTGGGCTATCTCCACCAGCCGTTGCAGGTCATTGTTGATCATGATCGTTGAATGAAATGAAGATTGCGTTTGATCCCTTCAAACTTAGTTCTTTTCAAGGGAGATTTTTTAAAAATAATGCGGAAAGTTTCTTCTGAAACCGATTCCCAGTCCTCTGCTGAAAATTGTAAGATGGCCGGTATTGGGGTAAAAGATTCTTCTGATCCAGGTTTGGAAAAACGATTCCAGGGACAAACATCCTGACAGGTATCACAGCCAAACATCCAGTTGTCGAATTTTCCACTCATGCTCTCCGGGATCAATGCCTCTTTTAATTCGATCGTGAAATAGGAAATACATTTACTGCCATCCACTACACGGTTAGGGAGAATGGCTGATGTAGGACAAGCGTCTATGCATCGAGTGCAGTTGCCGCAATAATCCTTTACCAATGGGTCATCATAACTAAGTTCTAGATCGGTGATCAATGTGGCAATAAAAAAGAAAGACCCGCTTTTCTTGTTGATCAGATTTCCGTTTTTCCCGATCCATCCGAGTCCTGCCCTTTGTGCCCAAGTTCTTTCCAATACGGGCGCACTGTCTACAAACCCCCGACCATTTACTGCTCCAATATTTTCCCTTATCTCCTGTAACAGGTTCTTCAATTTCAATTGAATGATCTGGTGGTAATCTTCGCCATAGGCATATTTGGAAATTTTGGGTGCATCTGCAGTTTGATGCTGTTCCGGAAAATAATTCAACAGCAGCGTAATAACTGATCTTGCTCCTGGTACCAG
>CAIRHQ010000137.1 GCA_903878475.1 uncultured Bacteroidota bacterium
AACACAGGCCAAATATGCAACTAACCTGAAATTGCTAACCACCATCTTCCTTCGCCTCGTTCAAATGATCATTGCGCCTTTAGTCTTTTGTACCCTTGTGGTGGGCATTGCCAAACTGGGCGATCTGAGTTCTGTAGGCCGAGTGGGGGGTAAGGCATTGCTTTGGTTTGTTTCGGCTTCCTTATTCAGTTTATTACTGGGGATGTTGCTGGTTAACATATTTCATCCGGGTACCGCTATCGATCTGAGCAATGCTGATACAGCTGGTGCTAAAGAACTGATCGGTAAAACCCAGGAATTTTCACTGGCCAAATTTGTGGAGCATGTGTTCCCTAAAAGTGTTTTTGAATCAATGGCCAATAATGAGATCCTGCAGTTGGTGATCTTCAGTATATTTTTTGGCGTAGCCGCCACGGCCATTGGCGATTTTGCTAAACCTGTTATCAAAGCGCTGGATGCGGCATCTCATATCATCCTCAAAATGGTGAATTATGTGATGAATTTTGCTCCACTAGGTGTATTTGGTGCCATTGCAGCAGTGATCGCCACCAAGGGATTGGGGGTTTTCAGATTCTACAGTGCTTATCTTTTCTATTTCATCATCGGTATTTTTATTTTATGGGCGGTATTGCTGGCTGTAGGGTACCTTATTTTAAGGAACCGGATTCCAGAATTACTCCGGCGAATTGCCCAGCCTTTATTGATCGCTTTCAGTACGACCAGCAGTGAAGCCGTTTTTCCAAAACTAACGGAAGAGCTTGAACGCTTTGGGTGCAAGGATAAAGTAGTGGCTTTCGTTTTGCCGCTGGGCTATAGCTTTAACCTGGATGGCAGTATGATGTATATGACCTTTGCCAGTTTGGCCATTGCACAAGCCTATGGCATTCATATGGACCTGGGCACGCAGCTGACCATGTTATTGGTGTTGATGCTTACCAGTAAAGGCATTGCGGGTGTGCCTCGGGCTTCATTGGTGGTAGTAACCGCTACCTGTGCCATGTTTAAAATACCACCCGAGGGTATTGCTTTGATATTGCCGATCGATCATTTTTGCGATATGTTCCGCACCGGTACCAATGTACTGGGGAATGCATTGGCAACCAGTGTAGTGAGCAAATGGGAGAATGCTTTAGAAAATTAAATTTTGTGAGTAGAAATGTAAACTGATTAAACCATGCTGCTAAATATTTTACTGGATTTTCACTGGACACAACTGTTGCAGCCCCAATGGTATATTGAGAATGGCGGCCTCTGGTTCGTGGTATTTGTTGTCTTTGCCGAAACAGGTTTGTTTGCTGGTTTCTTCCTGCCCGGCGATTCTTTGTTATTTGTAACGGGTATATTCAGTAATGACCTGGTGAAAGCCGGATTAGGATTTAGCACACACAACTCTTTTTTAAATTTACTGCTATTGGGGATCATCATTTCTATTGCTGGGATCCTGGGCAATATGGTGGGTTATTGGTTTGGCAGAAAAAGCGGCCCCTTCTTATTTCAACGAAAGGATACTTTCTTTTTTAAGAAAAAATATTTGTTGCAGGCGAAAGATTTTTACGACAAACATGGAGGGGGTGCCATCGTCATGGCGAGGTTCCTTCCCATCATTCGCACCTTTGCGCCCATTGTAGCCGGTATTGTGGAAATGGACAGAAAAAAATTCGCTTTTTATAACATGATCGGATGTATTGCCTGGGTGTTCACCATGCTTTTCGCTGGTCACTATCTGCAGGCATTGGTCATGAAGTATTTTCATTTCGACCTGCGCGATCATCTGGAAGTGATCGTGATCGGTATTGTATTGGTCACCACCGCTCCTATATTGGTTAAATTATTTACCGGGAAAAAGGATAAGCATAGCCCCGAAAACAACGCCTAATTTTTTTTCATGCAAAAGCAATCCATATCTGTTTTTAATATTGCAGTGATCGTGGCTGCGCTTGGATATTTTGTGGATATATACGATCTGCTGTTGTTTACCATTGTAAAAGCACCCAGTGTATTGGCCGTAGGTGCTACACCCGCAACATTATTGTCGGATAGTACCACCATCATCAACTGGCAAATGACCGGATTGCTGTTGGGAGGGATCATCTGGGGTATCCTGGGTGATAAGAAAGGAAGATTATCTGTATTATTCGGTTCCATTATTTTGTATTCTATCGCGAATTTCGCTACGGGATATGTACATACCGTTGACCAGTATGCGCTTTGCAGATTTGTTGCCGGACTAGGCCTTGCAGGAGAATTGGGGGCGGGTATTACGTTGGTTACAGAATTATTGCCCAAAGAAAAGCGAGGGATTGGTACTTCATTGGTGGCGGGTATCGGACTAAGTGGTGCCATTGTTGCATATTTTACTTTTAAGTTATCGGGGAACGACTGGCGGTTTTGTTACAAAATGGGAGGTATACTCGGTGTGTTTCTTTTGTTGTTGAGAATAAAAGTTGCTGAATCGGGCATGTATAAGAACCTGCAGAAGCAAAATGTTCAGAAAGGTAATTTTCTGATGTTCTTTACACAGAGAAAAAGATTCTTAAAATACCTGACGGCCATTGCCATTGGCTTACCCACTTGGTTCGTGATCGGCATCCTCATCAATCAAAGTGATAAGTTCGGAAAAGAATTCTTCAACAGCAGTACCATTGAATCGGGCCGCTCCATCATGTTTGCTTATATCGCCATCGCCATTGGAGATGTGTTGATCGGATTTGTAAGCCAGTACTTTAAAAGCAGAAAGAAAGCATTGTTCTTTTTTTATGTGCTCACCGTTATATCAGTGGTATTGTATTTCAGTCCGTTCAATAGTTCAGATACCCGCATGTATATCGCTTGTGCTTTCATGGGTTTTGGTACCGGATTCTGGGCAATTTTTGTTACCATGGGTGCCGAGCAGTTTGGAACCAACCTCCGCGCAACAGCGGCTACCACTATTCCCAATATGGTGAGGGGTTCCCTTCCGCTTATGAACATGCTCTTCATTGACCTGTTCCATAAAAAACTGCAATGGAATTTATGGCAAAGTGGTGTGGTTACGGGTACCATCGTGTTGGCAATAACCTTTGTGGCATTTTATTATACTGAAGAAACCTATCATAAAGACCTGGATTATCTGGAAACAGAAGAATTACTTCCTTAATCATTTGTTGTGAAAATATTAGTCATCAGATTTTCTTCCATCGGCGATATTGTACTAACCACACCGGTACTGAGGTGTCTTCATAACCAAGTGCCTGAAGCAGAGATCCATTTTCTTACCAAAAAATCATTCAGGAATATTGTAGCCGATAATCCCTATGTACATAAAGTACATGTATTGACTGATAGTTTTGAACTGATGCTGCACGAATTGAAAATGGAGGAGTATGACCATATCATCGACCTGCATCATAACCTACGCACATTGCGGATCAAGCGTTTTTTAAAAGGAGTGCCGGCAGTGGCTTTCAAAAAACTGAATATCGAAAAATACCTGCTGACCAATCTGAAGATAAATCTACTTCCCAAAAAACATATTGTAGATCGTAATTTAGATGCTGTAGCTTTTTTGGGCGTGCAGGATGATGGTAAAGGACTTGATTATTTTATTCCGGAAAAAGACCGGGTGAAACAAAGCGACCTGCCTACGGCGCATGTACATGGATATATAGCCATGGTGATCGGAGCCGCTTTGGAAACAAAACAAATGCCGGTACATAAATGGAAGGAACTATGTGCTTCCATCCAGCATCCAATTATATTATTAGGCGGCAAGGAGGATATTGAAATGGGTAAAGCTATTGCAGCATCCGATGAAATTAAAATATACAATGCCTGTGGTAAATTCAATCTTAATGAGTCGGCCGATCTGCTGCGTAGATCAAAACTGGTGATCACCCATGATACAGGACTAATGCATATTGCGGCTGCTTTGCAAAAACCCATCATCTCTATTTGGGGAAATACGGTACCGGCTTTTGGCATGTATCCGTTTTATGGAAAAAATTCAAATCAACAATTTGATGTGGTTGAAGTGAATGGACTTTGGTGCCGACCCTGTAGTAAGATCGGTTATCACAAATGCCCAAAGAAACATTTCAAGTGTATGGAACAGATATCCATCAACGAAATTATCAGGCTTCTTAATCTCCGCTTAAAGGCCTGAGTAGATATTACCTGCCAGTATTAAAGATTTACAATGAGTACCGGGATTTTCACTTCATGCCTCACGGTGTTCACTGTTTCACCATAAATGAAATCTTTTAGTCCGGAGTGCCCATGCGCACCCATTACGATCATATCAGCGTTTACAGCTTTGGTGATCCGTGCTATTTCTGAGGCCCTGTTCTTATAACCTAAAAATCCTTCTGCAATGAATCCGCGTTCCTGTAATTGCTGTACATACGTATCCATTTGTTGTTTGTCTTTTCTGGTTTCATAATCATCACTCTGACTGCCAAGCATACCCGCTGAAGCGCTTTCCACAACATGGATCAATAAGAAATGGGTATTGGGTTTTCCTTGCCCAATAGCGAAGGACAATAATTTATGGTCATGTTCAGTAAAATCAAGGGCCACGGCAATTTTATTGAAGATGGGAATATTGAGTTCGCTGATATTGCTGATCTCAGGATGCATTTGAATAGAAGCAATAGGCTTGTTCTTTCTGAATCGTGGATATAACAGGATATACAATAGCAGGGGAATAAAAATAAGCAATGCCATGATGATGGCCATTTTTGGCATCCATGCATTTTCTTCGAATATGGGTAGGGCTTTGCTAAGCAGCATGTTGACGTTCAGGTAAATCAATAATGCGGCCACTACCCAGGCGGCAATTTTAGTGCGGGTGTTGATGACAAAATTTCCCATCGTTTTTTTATCGCTTACAAAATGAATGAGCGGGATAATGGCAAAACCTAATTGAAGACTAAGGATGACCTGACTAAATATCAACAAGGCATCTACCTGATCTTCTCCATATACCAGGATAACGACGATGGCCGGAATGATGGCAAGCAGGCGGGTGATGAGGCGGCGAAGCAATGGGTTGATACGAAGCCTGAGATAGCCTTCCATCACGATCTGCCCGGCCAGCGTACCGGTGATGGTACTGCTTTGACCAGCGGCAATTAATGCTACTGCAAAAAGCACCGGTGCCGTTTTCCCCAGAAAGCTGGGTAATAATTTATGCGCTTCTCTGATCTCTGCAACCTGTGAATTGCCTGATGTGAAGAACACGGATGCTGCCACGATCAAGATAGCAGCATTTACCAAGAAGGCCAGGTTCAGTGCAATGGTAGTGTCAATCCGATTAAAGCGAAGGGCTCGTTTAATTCCGAAATCTGTGCGATCTATTTTTCGGGTTTGTACCAGTGCAGAATGCAGGTATAAATTATGAGGCATCACTGTAGCACCGATAATACCGATGGCAATATACAGTGCTTCCTTATCCATCGTATGCGGTATGAAACCCTTGGCTACATCGCCCAGTTCTGGCTTAGCTAAGATGATCTGAATAAGAAAGGAACCTCCAATGATACCCACCAGTGTGATGATGAAAGCTTCCATTTTGCGCATGCCCAGCTTTTGCAGATAGAGCAACAGAAAAGTATCCAGCACGGTGATCGATACTCCCCAGATCAGGGGTAATCCGGTCAGCAATTGTATACCAATGGCCATACCCAGTATCTCGGCCAGGTCGCATGCGGTGATGGCTATTTCTGCCAATACATACAAAATGAAATTGATTATTTTCGGGTACTCTTCTCTGTTAGCCTGAGCCAGGTCGCGGCCACGAACAATGCCCAATCGGGCAGAAAGGCCTTGTAGCAAGAGGGCCATCAGGTTGCTCATCAATAATACCCATATCAAAGTATACCCGAACTTACTACCTCCGGCAAGATCGGTGGCCCAGTTACCCGGGTCCATATAGCCCACGCTCACGAGGTAGGCAGGACCCAGAAATGAGAACAGGCTACGCCATCCCGGTTTTTTACCCGTGGTATCAATCGTTGCGTGTACCTCGCTTAACGAGGTTTCATGTGTAGGATCATTTGTCATGATGCACAAAAATATTTTTGGCTACCGATGCACTGATGATGCAGTTGGGAAATTTCAATACTTTGATCTCAAGAGAACCATCGAAACTAAACCGCTTGGTCACTGATAACTGGGTTCCGATGCCTATATGATAATGCTTAAGCATTTCCAACATTTGTGTTGATTGGTTCCCTACCGCACTAACCTTAACAGTTTGTTTTAACGGGAGTATGTTCAAACTGAGTTGTTTTCTGTTTGGAATACGGCCATGCTGATCGGGAATAGGATCTCCATGTGGATCAAAAGCGGGATTGCCCAGGTAATCGTTCAATTTAGTGATCAATTCGTCACTACAAATATGCTCCAGTTCTTCTGCAATGGGATGAATTTTATCCCAGGCAAATCCCAGTTTCTCTACCAGAAAATATTCCCACAACCGGTGTTTTCTAATAATACCGAGCGCATGTTTTTTCCCTTGTTCGTTCAGTTTAAAACCCTTGTACCGTTCGTATTGAAGGATCTTTTTCCGCTTGAGCTTTTTCAGCATGTCGGTCACCGATGCTGCACGGGTATGCATGGTTGCAGCAACTGCATTGGTGTTCACCAGTTCGCATGACTGCTGCAGGTGATAAATGCTTTTGATGTAGTTTTCTTCGCTGCTGGAAAAATTCATACTGTATAAAAATAAATTTAGACAAATCTAAAAAATATATTTCATATTTTGTAATATATTTAGGGCAAGAAATTGGATCATCAAAAATCGACGCTATGCGAACAAATTTCAGTTCAGGGAGTATTTGGGAATCCCAGGTTGGTTATAGTAGGGCAGTTAAAGTGGGCAATATCATTGAAGTAGCCGGTACCACGGCCATGGATGGAGATCAACTGGTGGGCAAAGATGACCTCTATGCACAAACGGTTTTTATTTTTAAAAAAATTGAAACAGTACTGCGTGAAGCAGGAGCCAGTATGAAGGATGTGGTTCGCACCAGAATGTTTGTAACCGATATTAAAAACTGGGAGGAAGCCGGAAAAGCACATGCCTTGTTTTTTTCGAATATACAACCCGCTGCAACTCTTATTCAAATCAGCAAATTGATCAGTGATGATTTGTTAATTGAAATAGAAGTAACTGCGATCCTGCCGGGATAAGGTGCAAACATTGTGTATAATTTACACAATATTTATCCCGGGCTGCTTTTTTCCTGAAATTTCCATTTATATTGCGTCCTCAAATAACTAGTTGTAATATGAGTTTTTCGAATTTTAATGTGCCGTATCCAATTGATGAACAGTACAGTAAACGCATTGCCTATTTCAGTATGGAATTCGCGGTACACCAGCCTTTGAAAATTTACAGTGGAGGACTTGGGTTTTTAAGTGGTTCACATATGCGCAGCGCCTATGAATTGAGACAAAATCTGGTGGGGATTGGAATATTGTGGAAATATGGATATTATGATCAGGCCCGTAACCAGGACCAAACCTTACAGGTACAATGGAATGAAAAAATTTACAATTTTCTGGAAGATACAGGCATCCGTTTTCAGATAGATATACACGATCACCCGGTTTGGGTAAAAGCCTATTACCTCAATCCGGAAACATTTAAAAGTGCTCCCTTATTTTTACTGAGTACCGACCTTCCTGAAAATGATTATGTTTCACAAACCATCACCCATCGTCTGTACGATGCCAACGTGGCTACCAAAGTAGCCCAATTCATTTTGTTGGGTGTGGGCGGTGCCAAATTGATGGATGCCATCAATTTTAATCCTAGTTTATATCACCTCAACGAAGCCCATGCAGTAAGCGCTGCATTTTATCTGTATAAAAAATATGGATCGTTAGAAGAAGTGAAAAAAAGAATGGTGTTCACTACACATACACCGGAAGAGGCAGGAAATGAAAAGCATGATATTCATCTTTGTGAAAAAATGAATTATTTCTGTGGCATGGACCTGGCTGATGTAAGAACTTTGACGGGCATGGAAGATGATCAGTTCAACCATTCTCTGGCCGCATTAAGGTTTGCCAAACTGGCCAACGGAGTAAGTCAGTTACATGGCGAAGTGAGCCGACAATTATGGAAAAAATATGAAGGGATCTGTGATATTAAAGCCATCACCAATGCACAAAACTGGCATTATTGGGCCGACAAGCAATTGTATGGTTTTATGGAATCGCAGAATGATGTAGGTTTTGATGACCGGAAAAGCTTTTTGAAAAAACGTGCCTTTGATGTAGTGGCCGATCAAACTGGTAAACTATTCAAACCTGATGTTTTCACCATTGTATGGGCCAGACGCTTTGCTGGTTATAAAAGAGGTGAATTGATCACCCGTGATATTACCCGTTTTGAAGCCCTGCTCAATAATAAAAAATACCCGGTTCAGATCATATGGGCTGGCAAGCCTTATCCGGTTGATTATCCTGCGATCAGCGATTTCAATAATCTGGTGCACCTGAGTAAAAAATATGATAATGTGGCCGTTTGTGTTGGGTACGAATTGTCTTTGAGTAAAAGGCTGAAACAAGCTTCTGATCTATGGTTGAATAACCCAAGGGTACCCCGCGAAGCCAGCGGCACCAGCGGTATGACCGCTGCCATGAACGGATCGGTGAATTGCAGTACCAACGATGGCTGGATCTGCGAATTCATCAACCATGGTAATAATGGTTTTGTGGTTCCGCCGGTTGATTATGCCAGC
Source organism: uncultured Bacteroidota bacterium (assembly GCA_903878475.1). Taxonomy (GTDB): domain Bacteria; phylum Bacteroidota; class Bacteroidia; order Chitinophagales; family Chitinophagaceae; genus Ferruginibacter. The sequence goes on from CAIRHQ010000137.1 coordinate 8,730, forward strand.
ATGACCGTACATGAGCAGGATGAGTATGACCTGAATAAGATATATGAGATCCTCGAGAATCAGGCCCTTCCATTGTATTATGAAAACAGGGAAGTATGGCGTCAAATCACGAAGAACGGCATGCGCGATGTGCGGTGGCAATTCGATAGCAATCGGATGGCCAAAGAATACTACGAAATATTATACGCCTGATCGCATAAAAAATAATGAAAAAAAGCATCTCTATTTCAGAGATGCTTTTTCATTTACATTTGTAAGGAATCTCAACAGGTTCCCTTTTTTATGCTCAATGCCACATTACAATTATACAAAGATGCCTATAGCGGACTAACACGCAGGATGTGGCTGCTTGCTGCGGTAATGTTTGTGAACAGGTGCGGAACCATGGTGTTGCCCTTCATGACCTTATATTGTAATCACAGAGGGTATACGGCTTCACAAGGTGGCCTTGCAGTTGCCATTTATGGAGTTGGTGCTGTATTCGGTGCTTATTTTGGAGGTAGACTGAGCGATAAATATGGGTTCTATAATATACAATTGGCTTCATTATGCGGGGGCGGACTAATGTTCATTCTGCTCGGGCAAATGGATAGTTATGCCAGCATTTGCATTTGTATCTTTTTTACCAGCATGATCAATGAGTCCTTCCGGCCCGCCAATGCTTCAGCCATCGCGCATTATAGCAATGCGGAAAATCGTACACAATCTTTTTCCCTGGTGCGACTAGCCATTAATATGGGCTGGGGGGTGGGCAGTGCCCTCGCAGGCATACTGGCTTCTATCAGTTATCATTTATTGTTTTGGGTAGATGGGCTGACAAATATTTCTGCCGGTCTCTTGCTGCTTGTGATCTTACCTGGTGTTTCGCTATCTCAGCAACAGAAAAGCAATCATCCTAAAACTCAAACGGCAGTTAGCCCTTATCGTGATAAAACCTTTATGATCTTCATAGGGTTCATGTTGCTTTTTGCCATTTGTTTTTTTCAAATGTTTACCACCGTTCCTTTGTTCTTTAAGGAAGGATTGCACCTGAACGAATTCTGGATAGGTGTGGTGATGGCACTGAACGGGATCCTCATTGCTGTTTTTGAAATGGTTCTCGTGTTCAAACTGGAGGGAAACCGACCTTATCTGCTGTTGATGTATTATGGAACACTGCTGCTGGCATTATCATTTTTTATCCTGAACCTACCGTTAGCCAATGGATTTATTGTAGCACTTGCAGCAACCCTGGTCATTACCGTAGGTGAAATCATCGGAATGCCTTTCATGAATAGCTACTATATAGCCCGTACCACTCCGGAAAATCGTGGGCAGTACGCGGCACTATATACCATGGCATGGAGCGCGGCTCAGGTGATCGGGAGCTTAAGTGGTACCCAGGTGGTACATAGCTGGGGCTTTTCGTCGTTGTGGTGGCTGATCGGAGGATTATGTGTTATTACTGCTTTTGGTTTTAAATCATTGCTCCAGCGAAGGTGAGCAGCAGGGAAAAAAAAATAGCGATACCCTTTGGATATCGCTATTTTTAAATGGTATAAGATCTTACTGTATGATCGAGTTGCTGGTCACTTTTGCAGTAAGCGGAATGGATTGGCCCATCACTTGAAAGCTACCACTGATCGATGCAACTGTGCTCCTTTTTTTTACTAATCCTGTGGTAATATCCGTAATAATATCTGCACTAGATTGTGTGGTGCTATTCATGTCCATCTGCATTCCCTGTACTTCCATCGTATTCACCGCATCGATCACCGAGGTCATCTTAATGGCAGCTTCATTTCCAGTGATCGATACCAACGTGAAATGACGAACCATTTTAAGGGCCTTATCAATGCTGGAATCAGACCAGTTGTCGCCTATCTTAATGCCTACAGGGATCAACTCAAATGCACTGTTCACCACTCCATCATCACCACCGCTTCCAAACATTTGCATCATGCCCTGCATGGGGTCAGCTACTGCTGCATCATTTTTGGATTCTTTTTTTGCAGTGGTTGCAGTTGCCTTACCTGTACTATTGTCTAACAGTAGTTCTGTTGATTTATTCAGCCTGTCGGCAAATGATTTACCAATATCTGAATTCTGGTCTTCCTTTTTTTCAGAATCGTAACTGGTAGTTTGACCCATCATATCCATATTCACTTTCATTTTGGTCAGTGTACTGGTAATGGCGTAATTATTTTCGGCAACGGATTTTACTTCTACACTGTACTCGGCGGAACTGGCATTGTTGATATCCATTCCACTCATACTGGTTTCCATAGATATCGAATTGGCCATGATGATTTTTTGTCCTGCAGACAACACAATTCTTTTGGAAAGTGAACTACTGGTTGTGGCAGTTTGCGCAAATAGGATCGAGGCAACAAAGATGCACGATAGGACTAAACTTAATTTTTTCATGGAATGATAATTGATCTGTTAGGGAACAAATGTATCAACTTACCCGTTAGGTTGTTGAAATTGACGGCGCAATTTAACAAAAGAGAAGCGTTTCCTGGATAGCTGAAATAAATAAGGGCTACACAATTGTGTAGCCCTAAAAGGTTTTGGTAAGGTGTTTTTATCCTATCACAGTTACATTAACTGCGTTCATTCCTTTTTTACCTTCCTGCAGGTCAAACTCAACTTTGTCGCCTTCTTTGATGTCACTGATCAAACCACTCACATGTACAAAAGTTTCTTTGTTAGAGTCGTCGTGCTTAATAAAACCGAAGCCTTTTTCAGAGTTGAAAAACTTAACGGTGCCTTGTTGTTTACTTTCCATTTTAATTAATATTGTATTGTAAAATAATATGCAAAGGTACTCTTTATTTTTCAGAATATATGCGTTTTGTTCTAATTTGCTCGCATCTGATTGATTTCCAACACTTCCATATCAAAAAGCAGGAGGCTATTAGGGGGTATTTCTGAAAAATTCCGAATCGAATAGGCCAGTCCGGAGGGGAGGATCATGCGAATTTTTGTACCCTTTCTTAGCACTGGCATTAATGCCTGCATCCCTTTTATCAGTCTTTTGATCGGAAAATGAGCCGGCTCATCCTTTGTTTTATCGAAAACAAAACCATTCAGCAGCGATCCCTTGTAATAACAAACGAGCGTGTCATTGATGGAAATCGGGTCTCCGGTTCCTGCTGTTTCAAGTTTATAGTAGGCACCGCCCATACTTCCGGTTGTATCTAATTTTCCTGCTTGAACAGCATCCCGGATCTGGATCTTTTCAATTTCGGCCTCTGATGCACTGTCTGCATTTTTATATAAATCAATGATGGGTTTTACAGATCCCGATTTTCGGGTATAAAGATCTCCATAAGCCGTAGTAGATGATTTAAAACCTCCATTCCATAAATAAAATCCATTGTCTGTAGCGCCTCCGCCATAGTCGAGCCTTTCACCAGCCTTACCCGTAGCATCATAACTGAATTTGCTTTCTGTTATTTCTTTCCATTCTCCACTTTCCCTCCTGATCCAGGGGTTGGTGAAATAGGCCTCACGGAATAATTGTCCGTTATTGCCTTCAAAATTTTCAACAAAAGAATATAATCTACGCAGCGGCTTACCGTCTTTCGGGGCCCTGAAACAGGCGATGAGTTTCCATTGCTTAGTTTCGGGGACAAAGAAATAACCGGCATAATGAGTGCTGTTGGAAGCACTATCTACGGCTGCCGTTACTAAAAATCTATAGGTGCTATCTGTTTTCCAGTTATACAACCAATGACTATGTCCGCCCGTTCCTTCATTTCCAAAACCATCGGCAAATACATTTTCCCCTTTGGCCAACAATTGTACTTTGTTATCAAGGCTTACTTTGTTTCGGTCTATGGCTTCATTGCCTGCATCCCAAACTGAAAAAATTACCCTTCTTTCGGTAGGACTGTTCACCTGTATGCCAAAATATCCCCGGGCAAAACCACAAGCCATAAAGTAACTGTGCAGGATATCCGAATTTTTAGGAATTCGAATTTCATTATAAAAAGAAACAGCGTGTGCTGTATCGGGTACCTGGTACATCAGGTGTACAGATGCGGCATTTCTTCTTGGCCCCGGATTAAAATGAATATTGTTAGCCGCTTCACCACTGAGTTCCAGCGATCGGATATCGGCAATGGCTTTGCCCTTTTTATCGCTTGCAGAAAGGGTGAATTGATAAAAACCGGTATCCCTGATCATCACCGAACCCACTTGTACCAATTTGAATTCGTTTGTGCGGGGGATATCAATATTGAATTTTTTGCCTGCAATGGAAAGGGTAATCCTATTTCCCGCCAGCTCATTTTTTGTGAACAGCGAAATTTGTAATGCACCCGTATGCCGGATCTTACAGAAGAACTGGATCTGTTGATCAGGGTTTGTCCAGTTTTGTATTCCGGCAGGTTTTACAAACATGCCAGCGGTTGTTTCATCATCCGGATTTTCAGCAGGAACTGCATAGGCAGTATAGCCGGGAATTGAAACTGCAGTTTGTGCCTGTGCAAGTGCAGAAATATTGGTCAGAACTAATAGGCAAAGTATGAATTTAAAATTCATTGTTTTTTTTAAAACAAACTTAGCTTAATTAAAATTCATAATCAAAGCCGGTACTCAAACTATAGTTCACGGAGGGAATATCATGAGCCGGTTTGCTGTCATTGAGGTAGTTCCAATTCAATTTGAATACGAGTCTTTTTCCGGCTTTTACCCGAACACTCACCTGGTTTAAAAACCTGAAATCATTCAAGTTATTGATCAAGGGCTGAAAAAAACTAGTACTCACAATTTCAAGCTGTTTATTGGGGGTGATCGTAAAAGAAATATAACTGCTGTTGCGAATATCGCTGTGCAGTATATTGATATCTGATTGCTCCACTTCTCTTTCATACATCATCAGTGATGCGGCATATAATTTAAAATAGGAATTGGAAAAAAGTTTGAAACGGGGGCCGGTTCCCACCAAAAACCGGGACTTTATATTGGTAATTAGATTTTGTTGCATCTGAGTAAATGCTTCCCAGCGCAGCAGCTTGTTAACTTTGTAATTGTACCTCAAATGGAAGAAAGTATTATCAATAAGATGATCACCGGAGGCTTTTAAAAATCCATAACTGCCCAATAACAGGTACAAGCTTTTTTTCGATTTGTACTGTAGATGCGCATCTGCTTGTGCCGCAAAGATCTCATTCGTGTTTTTGGTAAGTGAAATGGCCGCTCCTGCATTACCCAGCCATCCGGTAGTGTCGGATTGCATCCTGGAAGTTTCTATGTTCACAATTTGGGCATGGGCGCTCCTGAAAAAAAAGGCAATAAATACAACCAAGATACATTTGAATTTGCGTTGCATAGAAATGTATAGAATTTGTAGTGGTATAAATGTACAAAACTTGTAATACACAATTTTGAATATTTATTGTCCGGTGAGCACTAATTTCTTAACTTTATATGGAACAGTTGCCTGCCGTTTTGACCATGAGAAAAATTTAGTATGCAAAATTGTACAACCGTAATTACAGGAACGGGTAGCTATATTCCACCCGATATCAAGACAAACAGGGATTTTTCCGGGCATGATTTTTATGGCGAGGATCATCAACCTGTGGGTACCAGTCCGGCCGTGATCGTGGAGAAATTTAGGGAGATCACCGGTATTGAAGAAAGGCGTTATGCCCCTGCCAATATTGATTCTTCTGATATGGCAGCCATCGCTGCTGAAAAAGCCATCCTTGATTCTGGCTGCGACCCCGAAACAATTGATCAGATCATTGTTGCTCATAATTTCGGGAATGTGATCAAGCACACCATTCAAACCGATGTTTTACCTGCCCTCGCTTCGCGTGTGCGACATAGTTTGGGTATCAAAAATCCCAATTGTATTCCTTACGATATCCTTTTCGGTTGTCCGGGATGGATACAGGGCCTGATACAAGCGGATGCTTATTTTAAAGCCGGTATAGCAAAAAAATGTCTGGTCATCGGTACCGAAACATTATCCAGGGTACTCGATTTTTATGACCGTGATAGCATGATCTTTTCCGATGGGGCAGGAGCCTGTATTGCTGAAGCACATCCGATAAGTAAAATTCAGCAAGGAGTTTTATCAATTAGCATGCAGTCGCATTGCGGCGATGAAGTGAATTACCTGCATCTTGGAAAATCTAATTACCCCGATTCAGACCCGCGCATAAGATATATAAAAATGAAGGGCCGGAAAGTTTATGAATATGCTATGAAGCATGTGCCTCAGGCGATGAAAGACTGTCTGGATAAAAGCGGAGTTGACATTGCATCACTCAAAAAAGTATTCATCCATCAGGCCAATGAAAAAATGGATGAAGGCATCATCAAGGCCATGTATAAATTGTATGGTATTCGGGAAGTGCCTGAAAATATTATGCCGATGAGTATCCATAAGCTTGGAAATAGTTCTGTGGCTACCGTGCCTACTTTATTCGACCTGGTTAGAAAAGGCACCATGCCGGAACATCAATTGGCGCCTGGCGATGTGGTTTTATTTGCTTCTGTGGGTGCCGGAATGAATATCAATGCGGTATGCTACCGGATTTGATCTGCAGCTGTTTGTTGATAGTTAAAACGATTACTTGCTATACTTAATTTCTAAAATATACCTGTACTTAAGGGGTTGGAAAGCCCTAGGCTCATTTTCCGCTGACCTGAATAGGGCAGTCGTTATCGTGGCCCCCCATACCAGCAGCGAAGACTTATTCGTATGCCTGGCTTTCCGTAAGATATTACACCTTGAAAGATTTTCATTTTTGGGTAAACAAGAACTTTTTAAGGGTCCACTTGGATATATCTTTAGGTGGCTGGGGGGTATTCCGGTTGATCGGTTCCACCACACCAATTTTGTAGATACAGTAGTTAACCTGTTTAATAGTCGCGAAACATTCATTGTGGCACTCTCGCCCGAGGGTACACGAAAAAAGGCAGAACGCCTGCGTACGGGTTTTTATCATATCGCTAAAAAAGCCGGAGTCCCCATTGTAATGGTAGGTTTGGATTTTGAAAACAGGCGGATGATTTTTTCAGAACCCTTCTATACCACGAATGATGAAAAGGAAGATTTCAACAAAATCCTGCAGTTTTTTGGTCCCATAAAAGGGAAATATCCTGAATTAGGCGTAGCGCATCTTCTGCCGTCATAACCAGTGTATTATACCCGCCATATAATAAATTCGGTGAAAAGCCTTAATTAGCCTACATTTGCAAGAAATTATCACATGGTAAATGAACTCATTACAAAGTTTTTAGAGCCTACCCATTTGGCTAAGACTGCCGTTAAGATTGAATTTAAAAAGCGCAATACGATCGTTGGGATATTTGTGAAATCACCCGATTACGACGATCTGAAATCAAAGAATTTCTGGCGTATCGTGTCTGAAACCCATATTCCTGAGTGGAAAAAGACCAACGACAATAAGTTGTCTAAAATTTTCAGTGGATCGGAATTTACCCGTTTAACTGTGGCCAAAGAAAAATAAGCCGGTCAAAAAAATACTTCAATAAAAAAGGGACAATTAAATTGTCCCTTTTTTTATTTGCAAAACGGTGATTATCCGTTTACAGCTGTATCCATATAACTTTCAATTGGCTCACAAGTGCAGATCAGGTTCCTGTCGCCGAAGGTATTATTGATTCGCGCAATGGACGGCCAGAATTTATTCTTACTGATATACGCCAACGGGAATGCTGCTGACTCTCTGGTATACGAATGATTCCATTCGGTGGCACATACCACGCCTTGTGTATGCGGTGCATTTTTTAAAGCATTATCAGTTTTATCAGCACGACCTTCTTCAATATCCTTGATCTCGTACCAGATGCTGATCAATGCTTCACAAAACCTGTCCAGTTCTCCCTTGTCTTCACTTTCTGTAGGCTCAATCATTATGGTACCCGGAACCGGAAAACTTAAGGTAGGTGCATGAAAGCCATAATCCATCAGCCTTTTGGCCACATCCTCTGCTTCAATGCCTGCCGAGATCTTAAACGGACGAAGGTCGGCAATGAATTCATGTGCGCAATGACCATGGGTTCCGCTGTACAATATTTTGTAATATTTTTCAAGCTTAGCCTTCATGTAATTAGCATTCAGAATAGCATATTCTGTTGCCGATTTTAAACCATCAGCGCCCAGCATTTTTATATAGGCATAACTGATCAGTAATATACTGGCACTGCCATAGGGTGCTGCACAAACTGCTGTGCTATTTTTTCCACTTTCTCCTAAAGCATAATGGCCTGGCAGATATGGTTTCAGTTTATTGTTTACGCAAATAGGACCAACGCCCGGTCCGCCACCACCATGCGGGATGG
>CAIRHQ010000138.1 GCA_903878475.1 uncultured Bacteroidota bacterium
AATTCATTCCTTATTGAACAATCATTGTGCTCGCTTCAGTTTTTAATGCTTGGCTTATTTTTCTTAACTCTTTTTCATATAGGCAACCTTGCAAAGCCAATCATAAAAATGATATACATATCTATTGTTTTACAATTCACTTTTCTGATAAATATTTTTTTAAATGGAACAGCAATATACATTCATACTGTTTCAAATATATTTTTGATAATATGTTCTGTCTTTTACTTCAGAGATTTATTAAATAATAAGCCAACATTAATCCTTATCCACTCTTCGACTTTCTGGATTGTTACAGGAATATTTTTCTTTTCATGTGTTAGCTTCCCTATTTACAGTTTATATCCAATTTTACCAAAAGATCATGCGTTTAGAAATTTAAGTTCAGAAATATTCTCTTTAGCAAATCTTTCTGTAATTGTTTTGTATTTGTTTATAATTAAAAGTTATTTATGCTTAAAGCACCCTCAGAATACATAGTCGTATTCATTATTATTTCAGTAATTCTTATTTTAGCTTTAGTAGTTTTTATTACTATCATTATTTACAGGTATCAACAAAATCAAAATTCATATTTTAAAGATTTGGAAAACTTAAAATCCATTCATGAGAATGACATCCTTCAATCACAGATAGAGATCCAGGAGCAAACCTTTCAGCATATTTCAAAAGAGATTCACGATAATATTGGACAAAAGCTCACCCTTGCTAAACTGCATCTGAATACACTTTACCTGGCGAATGAAAAAAGAACCGACAGCCAGATCAAAGATGCCGTGACCATGATCAGTGAATCCATTATTGGGTTAAGGGATATCAGCAGAAGTTTGAGTTCGGAATCCATTTTAAACAACGGACTGGAAAAAGCGCTGGAATATGAATTTGAACATTTACAAAGATCGGGACTGTATGCAATCAGTTTTGAAGTTACCGGCAAGACGATCTTCCTGAACGGGCAACACGAACTGGTGCTGTTCAGGATCGTACAGGAAGCCATCAACAATATCATCAAACATGCTCTGGCCAGTAAGATCGATATCCTACTCCATTTTGAAGCGCATGAATTAAGCCTGCAGATAAAAGACAATGGTCGGGGATTCTCTACGGAACTCAATCATCCCCGCGGAAACGGAATCAGCAATATGAAGAGAAGGGCTATTACCCTTAATGGCATAATTGAGATCAGCAGTGCACCAGGAACCGGCACCTGCATCAATATTAAAATACCTGTAGCATGAAGCAACATAAATACTATAATATAATCCTCGTCGATGATCATATCCTACTGCGCGATGCACTGGCCACCCTGATCGGTTCCTTTGATGAATGCAAAGTGATCGATGTAGCGGCGAATGGCCGGGAACTGATCAATAGTCTGGAAAAAGGTAAACTGCCCGACCTGGTGCTGCTCGACCTGAATATGCCCGAAATGGATGGATATGAAACCGCCCATTGGTTACAAAAAAATCATCCCGAGATCAGGATCATCATCCTCACCATGTTTGATTCTGAGATCGCCCTTATACGATTGCTGCAAGCTGGGGTAAGAGGATTTCTGAAAAAAGATGTACACCCAGTAGAATTGAAGACCGCACTGATCGCAGTAGCCGAGGATGGTTATTATTATTCCAACCAAACCACGGGCAAACTGGCTTCACTGCTGCAGAAGAACTACAATAATCATGCATCCCTGGAAAGATCGATGCTGACTGCGAAAGAAATTGAATTTTTAAAAATGGCGAGTACGGATATGACCTACAAGGAAATTGCACAAAAAATGAAGATCACCCCCCGGGCGATTGATGGATACAGGGATGCCCTATTCGAAAAACTGGATGTAAAAAGCAGGGTGGGCTTGGCGATCTATGCGGTGAAAAATGGGATCGTTACTTTTTAGATTACTCTATTAACTTATTGCGCATCCCGTACATGATCAACCCGCCAATGGTTTTAGCATCCACCTTGGTCTTCATGTTCTGGCGAATGGTTTCAATGGTACGCGGACTCAGGAATATGATCTTGGAGATCTCTTCGGTGGTTTTGTCTTCGGCCAGCAGTTGCAATATCTTCAATTCCTTTTCATTGAAATGCACCGGGGTATTGCTGCCATAATGCTGCCGCACATTCTTTTTTTGCATCAGCTTACCCATTACCGCCTTGTTCACCAGGTCATTAAAATAAAAATCATCATTCATGCAGGTAAGTATGGCCTCGTATATTTCTTCGGGATCGGTGGTTTTGGTAAGATAGGCATTGGCCCCCATTTCCATCATCTTGCTGATCATCTGCTGGTCGTCGTACATGGTCAGTACAATGATCTTAATATCCTCATATTCTTTCCGAATCAGTTGAATCCCGTTAATGCCATCAATTTCAGGCATCCTGATATCCATCAGCAGTACTTCGGGTTTTTTGATCGCGATCTTATGCATCATATCCTTTCCATCCTCAGCCTCCCAGATCATTTTAAGATTTGGTTTGCCCGAAAGAGCCATTTTGATCCCGTCGCGGAAGATCTTATGGTCATCTGCAATAGCTATTTTAATCGTTTCTTCTTTGGCCATGTTTGAACAATAGTAGTAATAATATGATTGACAAGTTACAATTTTAGTGTCTAAGCACCCCCTCCAACTTTGAATTGGAGGATAAATTTTTTCAACAGCATGTTGATATTCAATTAAACTGTAAAACTACGACGTATTTATACGTCTCCGGATCCCCGTCGTTATACGACTCAACCTTTCGCTTTCACGGTCATAAAAGTAAAACCAGCAAGCCTTAAAAAGGGCAGTTTTTCGCTTGTATGGGCCATGGTGCCATACTATTTTTGTTCTAGTTGATTGACAGTGGTTCAGCGGTTTAAATATCCAATATCCAACTGAACTAATAAGCAGAGATCATTATGAATGAAGAACCTGCAGGCTGAATGACCACTGTTGATCAACTGCCAAGCCCGTTTTAAATATCCAATATTCAGGACTGCCACCCGGGGTTGCCGGAACTGCGGTCCAAAAAACCAAACCGGCCCAAGGGCCACCAATTTTAGGGTTTCATCCTGTCGGGATGGGACATCTACTATCCTCCGATAGTAAAACTGCTATGGTAAAGCTACTGCTTATCCTTAGTAATTTTACTATTTTTTTTTGTATATTTACCCGTATTTATACGATACCTACGGGGCCAAATTCCTTTACAACTCCCTACAGTATTGATTTTTGAGCAGTTTTCAGGTTCCATCCCGAAAGCTACCCCGTTGCGAAATATGCGTTTTTAGGGGAAGTTTACGGTTCATAATGATCTAAAAACTACTAAAATTTACTACCATGACAGAGCCCTGGATAGATGCAATCTTAAATGCTGCTTAATTTAAGTTGCAGATTTTGTTAGTAAACAACAGTTTACTACATTTGTTAGAATTAAAAGCTGATTATCTATCGACTTAATTCTAATCATATTTTACGTAACTAATTTTATACCTTTAGTTTTTCTAGCTTTATTTATTAAAAATAATAAAGCAGAAAAGTTAAAGGTATTTTATATATACATATTATACTATGCTATTTTAATTCTAATCCAAATTCTATTAAAATACTATTTTCAAAACAAGTATTTATATTTCCTTTCTATAAGAATACACTTCGCTGCTGAATTTGCATTTTTGACTTACTTTTTGGGGTCAACCTTTTACAATAAGTATTATAAGAAATTTATCACCCCACTTAATATTTTCTTTCTCCTTTTCTCCCTTTATGATTTTTATATAAGTGACAAATTAGTCTTAGCTTCTGATGTGGCAATTACAGAAAGCTTTTTAATGATTGTTATTTTAATTTATTTTTTCTTTGAGAAAATTAAATATGATATACAAGCGCCTTTATATGAGTCAAAGGTATTTTGGATTGCTGTTGCTTTGTTCATTTTTTTCTCTGGGATTTTTCTAGTGCTTATTTATTCTAAAACTTTAATAAATGATTTGAAATTTAGAGAGCAATATTTTATCATATATAATACGTTTAACATTATTAAGAATATATTTTTCTGCGTTGCTTTGATTATTAAAGGAAGTAATACTAAAGATAAATATAGCAGTGATTCGTTCAACCTCCCCCCAGACCATTTTTACCCTTTTAATAACCCAAATTCTTAATCACTAAAGCATGTTTTTTTTACAAGTACAGGATACTGCAGGTATATCGCCGTTGATGTTTTTAGGTACATTGGGCATGCTCACCCTGGCCATTGGTATAGTGGCCTTTGTAATTTATCACCAACGTAAGGTTATTCGGTACAATGGCGAATTAAAAAGGCTGGAAGAAGAGAAGCAACAGATATTATTGAACGCATCCATCCGGTTTCAGGAAGAAGAACGTAACCGCATTGCGGCTGATCTGCATGATGATGCTGGTCCACTATTGGCCACAGCCCGCCTGTACCTGAATGAAAACCTGGTGAACCAGGAAAAAGCACAACAACTGCAAAGCATCTATAGCGCCAAACAGATCATCGACGATGCCATCCTGCTGATCAGGAATATCAGTCATAGTTTGATGCCCCCCACCCTGAAAAACTTCGGACTGGAAAGTGCTTGTACCGACCTGTTCCAGAAGATCAGCGGAAGTGGCAGCTTAAATGCCAGCGCCCGGTTCCATGATTACCGTACCCGGCTTAAAGTAGACCAGGAACTCCTTGTGTTCCGTATAGTACAGGAGCTGGTTAACAATATCATTAAGCATAGCAATGCCGGGTTCGTACACCTTACACAGAACAATAGTGGCAACAATATGTATTTCCGCCTGCACCATGATGGCGCCGGAATTGTACAGGCCGATTTTGAAAAACTGAACCATAGTGCACTCGGGCTCGGATTGAAAAATATCGCCAGTCGTATCCGTGTATTGAAAGGAAGAATATTCTTTGAAATTGACCATAGCCATACTTATTACAAAGTAACCATCGAAATTCCCAGAGAGCCCCTGATCTGATTTTTATGGCATGGTTGTTGCAAAAATGCACACATGCCAATATCCTGCTTCACACTCTTTTATTTTTTCCTTAAATTTACCTCAGCAAGTTTATGAATGAGATAAAAGTAGCCATCGCCGACGATCACCAAATATTCCGCAAAGGGGTAATCCTTTCCATGCGGTCGTATACCAATATTCAATTTGTAATGGAAGCCGATAACGGCGAAGATCTATTGAATAAGATACCCGAGTTTTTACCGGATGTAGTGCTTTGCGATCTTAAAATGCCCATCAAGGATGGCATTGATACCACAAAAGAGATCATCAAAAGATTTCCACAGATACGGGTCATCATCCTCACCATGTACGAAGATGAACGATTTGTGGGCCACCTGATGGATTGCGGCGCCGCTGGATACCTCCTTAAAAATACCGAACCAGCCGAGATCAAAAAAGCCATCATGGATGTAATGCGTACGGGCTTCTATCTTAACCCCTTCGTGAATAAGGTGCTCATCAAAAAGAATTATTCCAAACAGAAATTCAACCCCTCACTCACTACCGAAGTAGTGATCAGCGAAAGAGAAAAAGAAGTACTTACCCTGGTTTGTATGGAATTTACCGCAGCCGAAATAGCCGCTAAAATGTTCATCAGCGCCAGAACCGTTGAGGCCATCAAAGACAGGCTGATGGAAAGATTTGGAGTGAAAAATTCAGTTGGACTGGTGTTCTATGCGATGAAGAATTCGTTGATAGACTAGAGCAGTGAGCAGTTGGCAGTAAGTCACGAAAGTTTTCGTGAGCAGGTCATTTAAAGAAAAAGCCTACAAAATTAATAAAATCCCTAAACTTCTAAACTCCTCAACCAACCTTAAACCTTAAACCCTTAAACGACTTAAACGTTTACTCCCCCTTAACCGCTCCCTAAAACAGCCCAAACAAAGTAGAATCGATCTTCGTGATGATCTGTCCCAGGTGTTCCTCATTTTCCGCAAATTTGTTCTTATCAGCATCGATGATCAACAGGGGACCTTCCTTATACGTTTCAATAAAATTGTTGTAGTAATCGTTCAGTTTTTTCAGGTAATCGAGCCTTATATTCTCTTCATATTCCCTGCCTCTTTTCTGTATCTGGGCCACCAGCGTGGGTACAGAGGCCTTTAGGTAGATCAGCAGGTCGGGTGGCTGTACCATCGACTTCAGGGTTTCAAAGAATTTATAATAATTATCAAAATCGCGTTTACCCATCAATCCCATATCGTGCAGGTTGGGGGCAAATATATTGGCATCTTCATAGATCGTCCGATCCTGAATAACGGTTTCGGTACCACGCTGAATATCGAGTAATTGATTAAGTCTGCTATTGAGGAAGAAGATCTGGAGGTTAAAGCTCCAGCGTGGCATATCCTCATAAAAATCGTTGAGGTAGGGATTGTGGTCTACATCTTCAAATTGGGGTATCCATTTGTAATGTTTGCTGAGCAGTTCAGTGAGTGTTGTTTTACCGGCGCCGATATTACCGGCCACTGCGATATGTTTTGGTTTCTTTGTTTTTGCCATGCCCAATTCCCTTCCGGGAAATTTATACTGTAAAAAATCTGATTGCTAATTTTCCAATCGTGAATGTAGGGAAAGTTTGGAAAACTACTGTTTATATTTCAAGTCTGTTAATAATAATTCAAGCCCATCGCAGCCCGCACTTCCTTCATGGTGGCATTGGCACTTTCATTGGCCTTGGCAGCCCCTTTTTCCATCACATCTTTCAAATAAACGGGATTGTGCAGGATGCCGTTAATTTTTTCGCGAATGGGGGCAATGAACTGTACCATATCTTCGGCCAACTGCTTCTTCATATCTCCATACCGGATGGTACATTTATTATAATCCTCATCAAATTTAAGAATCACATCAGGTGCCGAAACCAGTTTCATCAGACTGAATACATTTTCAATATAATCGGGCTTGGGCGCATTCTGTTCAACCGGTCCACTATCAGTTTTTGCCTTCATAACTTTCTTCCGGATCTGTTCGTCCTCATCGGCCAGGTAAAGCGTGGCCATATGATTCTCACTTTTGCTCATTTTACCGGTGCCGTCGAGACTTGGTATCCTGATCAGTTCCTGGTTATAATTGAAGGCGTGGGGTTCGGGGAAAACCTCCGCATAACGATGATTGAAACGATTGGCATAATTACGAGACATTTCCAGGTGTTGTTCCTGGTCCTTCCCTACAGGCACATAAGTAGCACGATGGATCAGGATATCGGCCGCTTGTAATACCGGATAGGTGAGCAAACCCGCATTTACATTTTCAGGATTAAAACGCACTTTATCTTTAAATGTGGCCGTTTTCTCCAGTTCACCCTTATAAGCCAGCATATTGAGGTAAAGATAGAGTTCGGCAGTTTCATGAACATGGCTTTGACAATAGAAAGCTACTTTATCGGGATCCAGTCCGCAAGCAATATTCTCTGCCAACACCCTATGTACATTGGATTTCAGCTCTTTTGTATCTGGGTGGGTAGTAAGAGAATGAAGGTCGGCGACCATGAAATAACATGTAAAATCATCCTGCATCTTCACATAATTGCGTATGGCCCCGAAATAATTCCCAAGGTGCAGGTAACCGGTTGGCCGGATACCACTCATCACGATCTGTTTTTTCTCACTCATATGTTAGCGAAGATAATAAAACTCGCATGGCCACAAGAATTTGCACACTAAAAAAATACAGCCGTTTATATAAAAACACCCTGCGGCTGAATGGTTTCCATTAATTTTGTTTTATGGAACTGAATGAGGCATTGGTTGATAAACTGGCGAATCTGGCCAGACTCCATTTCGATGAAGACGGCAAAAAAGCCATCCGGGAAGACCTTCAGCGCATGATCGGTTTTGTTGATAAACTGAATGAACTGGATACCACCGGAGTAGCTCCCCTGCTTCATATCAGCAATAACATGAATATACTAAGAGAAGATATAGTGGAAGGAAGCATCAGCAGTGCAGAGGCACTTAAAAATGCCCCGGTACATGATGAGCAGTATTTTAAAGTGCCGAAAGTGATCAGGCAGCAATAGGGCGGAAGAACGTTTAAGTCGTTTAAGGGTTAAAGGTTTAAAGTTTAAGGTTGGTTGAGGAGTTTAGGTGGTAACTTAAAATTTATAGATTTCCCAATTTATGCACTGTCCATTGCCAACTGCCAACTGCAAACTGCTCCCGTTTACTAACGGGACCAACTGCCAACTTTAATGAATTACCCATTCAATAGAAAAAAATAATACACAACTCTCATGCAAGGCATCATCCATTTAGAACAGATACGTAAGAGTTATTATCTCGGTAAAAACGAATTGCCGGTGCTGAAAGGCATCAGTATGGATATCTTTAAAAATGAGTATGTAGCCCTGATGGGGCCCAGCGGTTCCGGAAAATCCACACTCATGAATATTCTTGGCTGCCTTGATTCACCTACCGGTGGCCGTTATATACTGAATGGAAAAGATGTTAGTGGAATGCCGGATAATGATCTGGCTGAAGTAAGGAATAAAGAGATCGGCTTTGTATTTCAGCAATTCAACTTATTGCCGCGTTTAAGTGCTGCCGAAAATGTAGCGTTGCCACTGATCTATAGTGGAGTTCCAAAAAAAGAAAGGATAGAAAGAGCAATGGAAGTGCTGATAAAAGTAAAACTCGAGGACCGCGCTGAACACAAACCCAGTGAACTCAGTGGTGGGCAATGCCAGCGGGTAGCTATTGCAAGGGCCCTCATCAATAATCCCTCTATCATCCTGGCCGATGAGCCTACCGGTAACCTTGATTCAAAAACCTCCTACGAGATCATGGATATACTTGGAAAAATCCATAATGATGGCAATACAGTGATCCTGGTTACCCATGAAGAAGATATTTCGAAGTATGCACACCGGGTGATCAGGCTCCTTGATGGGTTAATTGAAACCGATAAAATAAATGCCAATCCACTCATTGGCAATATATCTGTATAATTTTTGAACCGAATGCTGAACTTATCCCAATAATTTTTGTTGCTTTGTACATTCGAGTTCAAAATTAAATTATGGCATCAAAAATATATACCAAAACCGGCGACCTGGGCACTACCAGCCTGATCGGCGGCACCAAGGTCCCAAAAAGTCATCTCCGCATAGATAGTTATGGTACAGTAGACGAATTAAATTCTTATATCGGCTATTGCCGCGACCTGTTTGAACACGATCATACAAAAGAAGTTTTAAAAGAAGTACAGGACCGGTTATTTACCATCGGATCTTCCCTTGCCTGCGACCCCGACAAAGAACCCATGATGAAGATCCCCGATCTGAAAGAGGAAGATGTGGTATTTCTGGAGCAGGAGATCGATGCCATGAACCAACAGCTGACCGAAATGAAATCCTTCATACTCCCCGGCGGACATATATCGGTTTCGGTTACCCATATTGCGCGTTGTGTTTGCCGCCGAACTGAAAGATGTTGTGTAAATATGATGGAAAATCAATTGTTCGTTGAGCCGCTGGTGATAAAATACCTTAACCGCTTAAGCGATTATCTTTTTGTACTGGCTCGTTTTGCGAGTCATTTGGTACAGGCTCCCGAACTGGCATGGAAACCCAGGATTAGCAAGTAAATTATTAATATCAGCAGTTATATTGCTGACGACTTACATATCACTACTTATACTTGTAATTCCCAATAAGGAACTGTCAGGGTTTATACCCGTTCCATATATAATGATCCTTTTATTTATAAAAATATTACTGTACCCATTCCTGAAAGAAAATGTTCCGGCTGGTAAATATATAAAGTCTCCATTTTGTGAAATACTATAAGCTGAATCTAACGTTTGGCAAATTCGTGTTGTATTTGAAGATGGGGTATAAACAGCAATGTTTGGCTGAGCAAACAAAATTGTAGTAAAAGTAATTGATGCTAGAATTAAAAGAAAATGTTTCATAACAGTCCATTTTTTGTAACGTACAAATAATAAATTTGATTACTATTCTAGGCCATCCATATTCTGAATTTTGAAAAAAACAGAAATAGACTAGGTTAAACAAAGGATGTTGGGAAACAAATCACAATCAAATACGGTATATACTGAGATAGGTATGGTAATATAAGTCGATTTCACCAAATTTACAAGTGTTATTCAATTAACCTTAACCATAACTTTACTGAAAAAGAATACAAAATAGCAAGTGGCAAGTCAGGTACTTCTGGAAGAACTGGTACAAAAGACAGATTTTGGATTAAAAAAGTTAATAGAGTTACGCACTCTTAATCAGTTATACCTCCCAATAAGAACATCCTAAACGACCCATTTGACCAGGAAGAAGACCAATAAGGTTTGTAAGGTGCATATTGTTTGTAACTTTTATATGGCTTGTATTCTTTATACGCTTTATAGGGTTCGTATTCTGTGTAAATGCTAATTGCATTTTTTGTACCTCCAATTGCATTCCCGTCATGATCTCTAATAATACCGTTAGCCCACCAGCCTAAATGCTTTCCATTAAATCCGTAAATATTTTCGCCAGAAACATATGCAACAGGTTTACCACTCCATAAGTATATAGTTAAGTCATCATCGTCAGCTACATAAGCAATTGCTTTGCCGTCAGAATTGAATAACGACACTTCCTGCGCTTGGGTAAAAATAAATGATGTTGAAAAAATTAAAATAAGTAAATATTTCATAAAATAAATTTTGGCATGCACTAATAATAAATTTATGCTGGAAAGTTACTTATGGCAAACTCCCTCAACAAGAAATAAAATAATAACTGCAATTCACAACTCTCAAAAAACCACCGGACATCCCGTAGGGTCTGGATGCCTTGAGCTAAGCAAATCTTTATAAGTAAGGGTCATTTCAAAGCCACCCCTGTATTGGGATGCCGTTTTTAACTTACTGGTATTGATATCATAGCTTACCCCAATTCCCAACTTATTCAAGTCAAGTTTTACCACAGGTATTAACGCATCATTCCAACGATAAAAGCCTCCTAAAGTAATGCTGGTTGTTTTGTTTTCATCGCCAGTACCTGAAAGGTCATGGCTGAATAAAAAGCCGCCCTGAGCTTGTTTATATGCCCCCTGCATGAAATAATCTGCATAAATGATAAAATGGTTGTACATGCCTGTTGGAGCGTAGATACCTGCATTGATCACGTATTTCCTATTGAGCAATACATCCCCTTGTTGTAAAAATGCGACTTTGGGTTGGATAAGATGGAAGCCTCCAAATCCAACATAATACTTTGTTTGTTCGCCCAATAAACCACTGATGCTTATCCCAGCTGCCATATCAAAATAGGTGATGCTGGTCTTAGTAAATATATCCGTAGTTGGATTTGAAGCACTATAGGT
>CAIRHQ010000139.1 GCA_903878475.1 uncultured Bacteroidota bacterium
AAATTGGAAAATAAACGGAAGTTTAATAATGGCTCTGAATTACAGAACAAAGAGTTCTACGATGGTTCAGGAATGGAATGGTATGCAACTAATTTTAGAAGCCTTGATCCACAATTAGGCAGATGGTGGCAGATAGACCCAAAACCAGACTGTTCTGAAAGTCCTTACTCAGCAATGAAAAATAACCCTGTTTTTTATAATGACGCAATGGGTGATACAATAAAACCAAACGTTACACATGATTATAATAAACCAGCAGTTCCTAAAAAACTTGATGATCTAGGAAATACTACTGATACAAATATTGGAATTACAAATACAACAACAGCTAATGTAGATATTACAGTAGATATAACAATTAGTTACTCACCATCATTTAAGGAAAAGAAAAAGGCAAAGAATATAGGAAAACAAAACCCAGGATTATTTAGGGAAGTTAAGGCTCATGAGGATGGGCATAAAGAACAAATTATGGATGCCGCTAATTTGCCAGTTACAATTACTGTAAACATCAACAACACACCAACACCATTTACAGGTAAAGCAGATGACGTTATTTTTAATGCAACAAATGCGTTTAATGTCTCTAACGCAGCTTCAACTATGAACGATACTCAAAAAAGGAATTTTATAATTAGCAATATTGGCAGACCTGCACTTTTAGAAATGGGGAAAAATATCGATACTGCAATTAAAAATCCTAATAGGGAGTCTGATGCAAATAATCGATCAATTCCTAAACTTGGGGCGAGTTCAGTAAAATATAATAACGGTTCCAATTCTATATTTTTTAATGGGGTTAGATTATACTAAAAAATATATCATGAAAATAGTTCTAATTTTATTTATTTTATTTAATGCTCAATTTTTAATTGCTCAGAAACATAATGATACTGCATTTAATCTTAATGGTTTGAGGTTAGATCGCGTAAAAGAAAGGAATCAGAAAATTGTTATTTATGCTGACAGCATAAATTTGTATAGTGGAGGTAAAATACCCAATTTTCTAATTAATGAATGCTTTGATTTGCAAAGTTATTTATGGCAGGGCTTTCACTCACCTATTTCTTTGCGATGGAAGATTTTGGGAAAAGTGAATAATAAAAAAGCATTGAAACGTTTATTGGATAGTAATGACAAAAGATTACTCAGTATTTGTAACTATGAAAAAGGGACAAATCCTGAAATTGTAGTACCACTGATTGGGAAATCTTTTTACGAATTAATTTGGAAACGGTATAAACAGTTGTAATGTACTTATAAATAAACCAATCAAAATAAATAATTGTGATTAAAAGCATATGTCAGCGCTCCGTTTTATAATCCACAAAACAAATTTGTTGACTCAAGTGTTTCAAAAATTCGAAACATCTATACTTTTGCTGTTCAAATGTGTTAAGGAATACAGAAAACCAATATTATATTTATTAAAGTAATAGTCAATACAAGTTCTTTGAATCTTTTGTGAATTTCTGAATGAAGTTCATTCATTATAACCCATTCGGGTTAACAATGGCGGGGATATCTTCTAAGGCAGCTGGCAAACTTCAAAGTAAAAACAAGTACAATGGTAAAGAATTACAAAATCAAGAGTTTAGTGATGGTTCTGGTTTAGAACTTTACGATTTTGGTGCAAGGAATTACGACCACCAAATTGGACGATGGTGGAGTGGAGATCCGATGTCTGATAAATCAGTATGGTTATCGACTTACACTTATTGCATAAATAATCCGATTAAGTTTTTTGATCCTGACGGTAAATTTCCTTACCCAATTCATATTCGATCATTTGCACCATTTAAAACTTTTGGCGGCGGATTTTCTGGTGATTACAGAGGATATTCCACTACATTGGGAAGGGGTGAAATAGGTTCAGTTGGTGTTACGTCAAGAGTTCAGCAAGCATTTACTGTTGATCCTGCAAAAGGAACAATAACAGGCGGACAGCCCTGGAGCGACCCAAGTTATTGGGGGCTATTAACAAAAACAGCAAACGACGTTGGAGGAGCAACTGCAACATTTGGGTGCAGCCCAACAGTGCATACAGCTAATATAAATGCAACTATGTCAGGCAAAAATCCACTGACCCCTGAATCAATTACACCAGCAATTGATGTTAAATCTTCCATCAACTTAACTGAGAACTTAGATAAAGGAATATTATCTGTAAGTGCAAATATGAAAGGCGACAAGTTCCCGTCTGCTGAAATGTTTATAGGCGACACAAAAGGGCAACAGGTAATGCTTATTACAAGCGGTTACGAAGGCAATCCCCTTATAAGTCTACCTGGCGATAATAACCGTCCAATGGGTGCAACAAGTATAGATATCAATATCAATAATAAAGGTGAATTTATCGGCATTACTGTTGGCACCGGTGACAATGCAAAGACTTATTCGATTGAATCATGGAATAAGGCAATGATTTCAAATCCTGTTGGTTCTGAAACAAGGTACATTCCTTTAAATCCACCTATCAAAGAAAATAAATATGGGCCACAACTATAAACTGAAAATAATGAACTTTGCATTATTAATAACTTTTTTAATGAGCATTACAGGCTGCGATAATCACCCTGAACCTGAAACCTATCTTCTTCCGAAAGGTTTTACAGGAAGAGCAACAGTTATCTTTAATCAAAAAAACGGATTACCCATTAAATATGAAAATGGTAGGCGGGTTTATGAAATCCCGGCAAACGGTATATTGCTAACACAATTTAAAGATGAATACGGCATTGTGAATCATCAATATTTTTATGTGGACAGCAGAGATAGTCGAACAGCTCTACCACTATTTGGAGAGGAACACAATCCAGATGGTACAACAAAATGGCTTATTAAGGATAAGAATGAGATTGGTATTTTTTTTGATGGAACTACGGGACAGTATGATGAAGGACAGAAAGCCCCTTTTCAAATGTTTGTTGTATGCAATTATATTAAAATGGACAGTTTTTTTACTCCTGAGTATAAAAAACAGTTTGAGAATAAACTAATAATACTTACAGGACGAAAAATTAGTATCCCCTAAAATAACATCTACCCTATTTCGTGGCATAGGGAACAGTTTTTCTATGATTCAACTATGAGAAAAAGTTTAATCTGTCGTTTGAATAAAGTAGAAAAGTGTAATAAACCCAAAATTATTATTTATTAAATTTATAATCAGTACAAGTTCTTTGAACCCTTTGTAATTTTGGTATAGAATGAATTCATTATAACCCATTCGGGTTAACAATGGCGGGGATATCAAGTAAAGCAGCGGGAAAATTAGAAAATAAAAAGAAGTTTACTTCTCAATTATTTGATGATGATTTAGGTTGGAACACTTATCAAATGAAGTTTAGAACAATGGATCCTCAAATAGGAAGGTTCTTGCAAATAGATCCATTGGCTCCTCAATATGTACACAACAGCACTTATGCTTACGCTGAGAACGATGTAATACGAGCAATAGATTTAGAAGGGTTAGAAAAATTCATTATTACTAATCGTTCATTCCATCCTGATGCAACTTTTGGCGGAGGATACAGTGGGGATGCAAGAAATTTTACTACACAAGAGAATAAATACACAACTTCAAGAATAGAACAACAGATTAATATTGATTTTACTGGTAAGACTTATAGTGCATATGTAAGAAGTGATGAATCTCATTATCCTGCATTAGGTTTAACAGATAAAGCGACACCTACCCAAGAGTTTAAGCAAGCGGAGTTTACAAAAAATCCAAATGGAACAACAAGCTTTGACTTACAAACTTCATATGCTGGTGATAATCCTCTATTCCCAGGAAAAGTTGATATGATTAACGTAAAAACAAATATGTCTTTGACGATTACTGGTAAAGACAATCAGTTCCTTAGTGTTGGTGCTAATATGAAAGGAGATAACTTCCCTGCTGCTGAATCATACATCAGAGATGCCAGCGGAACTGCCGTGTTTATTGGAGTTGCTCCAATCCCTAAAGGTGGACATGTAACAGACATAATTGGTAATAATAATAGACCTATGTTCACTACAGGGTTTACCATTGAACTTAATAAAACAGGAAATTTTTCAGGAAAGGTTATTTACGACGGCGTTAAATATCCTATTCCACAATGGAATAAATATTCTGAAGAAACCCCAACTAAAAAATAATGAAAATGATAATAATATCTTTGGCTGCAATTATGTTATTGAACTCTTGCGATACTGCCGAGAAAGAAATACATCTGATACCCTTAGGTTATCAGGGATCAGTAACGATAATTTTTGATTGCAAAGAAGGAAGCAAACTGGAATATGAAGGAGATTCAAGAGTTTACAGAATAGGAAAAGACGGAGTTTTAAAAGTGAATGCTCCCTTCAATAAGGGATTGTCAAAAACGGCAGATGAACTTTTCTTTTATGAGGATAGTTTAGGTAAGAGAACAGCAATTAAAGAACATAAAGAGACTTACACAAGTGCTGCAACAAATGATGTAATGATTTTTAATCCTCAGTTCTATGGCAACTGTGTAATAAATGGACAGAATCTGAATAGCAGTGCTTTTCAATACCTTGTATGTAACGAAGAGAAAAGAGAATCTTATTATAAAAACAAAATCAATCCCTGCGATTTATACTGCAAATAATAATAACAAAGCCCCATGCACGTGCTTTTGTTTTATTGAACCAGTGTGGAGTTCAAAGTGTATAATATTGCGTAAAAACCACCTTGTTAGGTTAATATGAAACCTTATTTTTATAGGAGTTCTTTGATGGCTTGCAGCCTATAAAATTTTATTGTTAGGGAGCTTATAGCAAACTGGTAAATCTGGCTAAAAGTAGTACTTAGTATTAGCCGTTTGGCTTGACTTTACCATAAAATTTCCGCCATTTACGTCTTTCGCTATTATCCTAGAACTATGTCTATCATACATTGTTTCTTTTATTTGCTGTATATATTTTATGCCATTGAAAAATTCATTTTATTTACAGCGAGCCGCAAAAAGCCACCGCATTGACGCAGGAAAGAAGGTGGCATTGCGAGAGCCACAGATGGGGTGGGCAGCATTGAGATCGGCTTTTTAATTTAGTAGTTTAAAATATTGTTTAAATCATCTACCAAATAGTTCGTACTTCGCCTATCAAAGGGCACCCAAAAAGCCTTCTCACAAAATGAGAAGGTTTTTTATGGGTAGTATATTTTTCTTGATCAAGAAGCAGGGGGGAGACACTCATTATACACTCAGAAAAGACCTTTGCAGTCTATATCTTCTGGTAAACTTATAAGATCCGAAAAAATATAAGCACCTTTAGGTAAAATTTCCAGGTTTCTTAATTTTTTTAATTTTTCCCTTTGGGCAAGGGTAAGTTGTTGGTTGATTCGGGTAAGCACATCAACCATATTCCACGACATTTCACCATCTTGCTTACCATAATTCTTAACAAGTTCAATCACTTCTGATCGGTCTGCTTTTCCTCCAGATAAAAACTTACGTAACAAGGTGGAAACTGAGGTTCGGATCTTCACAATCTCTAACAAATTATTTTTTTGTAAAGGAATAAGATTTTTCACCATCTCCCTTTGTTCCAGATTAAGAATTTCTAAAAATGCTTTTCCGGCATCCCCTGTTAAAGTTGTACTGATCGAATAGCCATGATTACCCATCGCCGGATAATCCTTTAAATAAAATCCTCCAAAATAGGTGCCATGTCTTTCCGGACAAAAATAAATATCTGCCTTTAGCGATCCTTTATACCAACTGAATAATTCACTGGCATAGGTCATTACGCCTACATTGGCTCGGTGCGACATAGATTCTTTGTGCAGCGTTTCGGGCAGCATAGGCCAGCTATTAGAATTTCCAAAATTCAATTTATCCATTGCCTGTATCTGTTCTGGAGTTAGGGAACTAACGATACCTCCAATCACTTCTGCTCTTCGATAACTTAATGTACCATCAAGGGCATATAATTCACTGCAATAGTTTATCACCGCATCTTTATTCAGTCCTTTTGAATTTTTAGGAATATTGCCCTCTAAGGATAGACGGAAGGCTTTAATGAGCACCAGCCGCTTTTTTGCAAATTCAGTATATATTTCTTCCTGTTCTTTTGCTAGCGCGATCATTTTATTAAGCTGGTCCTCATGTAATATGCTGATCACATTGGTAGCAATTTTGGTCAAAAAATCTGTATTATGGCCCATCTTATTGCTGTCATTGTCGCGCATATATTGAAAGCCAAAGAAATCAGCTACTTTACCCGGTGGAAAAAAACAATCCGCACCATAATTGCCAGTGATGAAGGCGAGACTATTAAAACTAATGGTATACAATTGCGCATTGTCTGATATAGCCTGCTCAATGGTATAGGCGCCATGGTCATTCTTTCTTTTTGGTGTAGGGTCTTCAGGTTGTTGCGCCAACATTTCGGCAGCATAGCTCATGCTGAAAAATAAAAGTAGGGATTTCAATTTCATATTCATTTATTTATTCAATAATATAGGAGTATATAATGTCTTTGTTCTTGTGTTTAAGGTCGATACTGCTTTGTATATAGTTTATAATTGCTTTATTGTGTGTAACATCAATTTTCAGATAACCAGGAGTATTAAAAATTGTTCCTGTTCGATAACCATATTCTTCTGCTGTTCTTAAATTCCCATACCGATTTGATCCGGGTTGGGGTACCAACTGATAGATGATTCCATCTTTTTCTTGTTTTGCAAAAAAATGATCATGGCCATGGAAAACAATATTCACTTTGTTGGCTACCAATAATTGATGAATGGGCATTTCCCAATTCGGCCGTTTCTTTGAAAATGTATTAACTGAATTGGTATCAATGCCACCCCATTCAAAATAATTAGCAGCTTCAGCGCCACCCCTGTCTTTTCCTTTAATATCCATGCCTCCAACAAGATTATGAATGAAAACGAATTTGAAATGCGCTTTAGAATGTTCAAGCGTAATTTTTAGCCACCGATACTGCTGTTCTCCTAATGTTCTATCCCAAGGGTCTTTATTGCCGTTCGTATAGCGAAATGGGTCAAGCACAATAAACAAAGCATTTCCCCATTCCCAGGCGTAATAATTTTCGGGGTTATCAACGATTGGCTCTTTTTCAATATTCCCGGAATAAAAATCATCGGGGATTGGATTGGCATAATAGGATTTACGCGAGGCCGTTGACCAATTACAAATATTATCTGCATTCTTTTTCCGTTGCTGCAGTCCAAACTCCCCATCATGGTTCCCTAAGGTTAAGAATAAGGAGGAAGATTTACATAATGTACCCAGATAGAAACGTTGCGCTATATATTGTTTCAAAGACTGATGATAGTCAGTTTTGTATTTATCACTCATCCAGGTATCTCCCAGATCAATTAAGAAATCTGCTGAATCAGCTACCATATTCTGTAGTGTTTTCAGATAAATAGAAGTGTCTGTATTTTCATCTAAATGTGAATCGGCCTGTAGTGTGAAACTGAAATCACTGCTTGTCGCACGGGCAGTATGAAAAAAATTGAGTGTGGATAGTCCTTCATGTTCGTTATTGGCTTGCTGGTATACAAACTGGTAATAATACCGCTTGTCTGCTTGCAATACTTTTAGAGGAATGAAAACTGTTTTGCCGGCTGTACATGTAAATTCATCAGTTTTGTGATCCAGCCTCTTGCTATTTACCCCGTATTGGATATAGCCGGTGAGCAAGGTATTGGTTAAAATACTAATGGTTGCTGAATGTAGTGTCGGCCGACTAACAATCAAATCATACGGATGGCTTGGAATATCAGTTAAAAATATTCCTGCTTCTTTCATATCTGAATTATTCGACCTGTCTTTTTGTGCAGCTGCATTTCCGCTTAGAAGCAATAACAGCACAATCATGGTATAAAGTTGTTTATATAAATTCATTGTATTAATACTAATGAAGTGGTTAAGTCTTGAATTTTAATTTGTAGGCAATTGCCGCATTTTTTCCTTGTGCTATTTCATCTTTAGGCAGTACCGCTTTTATATAATGCATTTCTACTTCGTTTTTAGACACCAACAGTTTTAAATGACCCGTATTACTCAATTTATCGCCCGTTAAGTATGCTTCACTATTGTAGGTGTTGTAGCCTGGATCTCCGCACATAGGGCAAGTGATATAGGCTATCCCATCTAAATCCTGTTTGGCAAAAAGATGATCGTGCCCTTGAAAAAATGCAGTCACTTTATTTTTTACAAATAATTCATGGATGGGCATTTTCCATCCGGGGCGTTCGTTTTGAAATACATTGATCCCTCTTTTGTTTTTACCACCCCATTCAAAAGTATTTGCCCATTCAGTTGCCCCTCTGCAACTGCCCAAAACATGATGTCCTAGTACAAACTTAAATTTGGCCTGACTATTCTCTAAAGTATTTACTAACCAATCGTATTGCTCCTTTCCAATGGTAAAATTCCATTGGTCCTTATGGTTCTGCTTGTTGTTCTTATTAAGTCTGTTCGCTTCCTTTTCCTTTTCTCTGTTTTCTCTTTCCTTCATTCTTTCTTCCTTGGATAAACCATCATTCTTCACTTTATTCTGTTCCCTCATTTCTTCATCAGCAGCGGAGATATTAGAGTACCAGAATACATCTAACGTGAGAAACAATACATCTCCCCATTCAAACGCGTAATAATTCTGCCTCAGTACCTCATTTTTATCCTGGCTTTTATTGCCTGAATAGAAATGGTCGGGTATTGGATTAGGAATAAAGGCAGTTCTTGCTTTTTCACTCCAGGCGGCAAGGCAATTATCGGTTCCATCAAAAAAAGCCTTCGCTTCCATTTCATGGTTTCCTAAAATAAAGAAATAGGGTACGGAATGACAGAGGGTGCCTAAGTATTCTCTTTGGGTGAGGTACAACGCTTCAATTTTGTTGTAGTCAGGTTCATTAATTTTTGAGGCCCTGAAATCATCTCCTAAAGAAAAATGTAGATCGGGATTGTCATTGGCTATATTGTTCAAGGTTAGCTGATAGAGCAAAGGATCGCAATGTTTGGCTGTTCCTAGATGTGAATCAGCGGTTATGGTAAATGTAAAATCTGTTCCCTTTTTTCTTTGTGTATGAAATGTTTTTATGCTGTCTTTAGTGAAAGGGGAATTCTCTGAATACTGATAACATGCTCGATAATAATATCGTTCATTTGCGGCAAGGAAATTTAGGGTAATTTCAATGGGTTTTCTTTTCTCTAAGCGGAGTTGCGTTGATTTATTGGTTAAATTATTTTTATTGTTTCCGTATTCAATAAAAAAATTAATATCATCTTTTGGTAATACGCTGAGTACAATTGAATTGGCACTGGGTCGGCCTAATAGGATATTATATTGCGGTAACACATCAAAAAACTCGGCAGCTTTTCGGAAGGAAGTTAAAAAAATGCTGAAAACAGCTGTAATAGAAGTTTGGAGAAAGAATCTACGATTTGCCATGCTGTATTAGACTAGAAAAATTATAAATGTTTAATCATGAAAAAATATTATTACGGTATTTCTAAACTACAGTATAGAAACAAAATTAATATGACTATGGCTTTTGCTCAATTTTAGGATTGGGTTGAAAATAGTCTCTGATTTCTTTAGTCAGTTGTTGAAATTTGACCAACTGCGTTTCGGTGCAAATACTTCTTAATTGTTGAGCTTGCTCAATTCTTAATAGCTCCATCTGGTATTCATTTTCAGCAACTCTTTTTGCTATCGCTATTGTTTGTAAGGTATCAGCCGGTGTATTGAATAATTGCTGATTCATTGAATCTCTTTGCGATTTAATGAATTCGCTTAATGCGGTCTCTTTTTCATAAAAACTTTGCCTTAGCAATTTCAGTTCCATTACCTGTTTATCTGATAATTGAAGTTCTCGTTTCAGGATGGCTGATACCGAATTGAAATCGCGTTTATTTTCATTGGGGATTCCTGCTTTTCTGGCTTGCCAAAAATAATAGCCGATAAAGGCCATATTGAGTAGGATCAGTGCAATGACCAATCGGGTGAGTAGCTTATTTTTAATAAAAATGTCCATCTTGTTTAAAATTTAGAAGAAGAAGTACTGATCATGAATTCGGTAGCAATGGTTTTGTATTTGCTGGGTTCAACAGAATGGTGCTGTATCAGCTGATCTCGGGTAACAATGAATAAGTTGGCCGAAAGCAAGATTATGGATAGGATGAATAGTCCTTTTGATGCGGAATTGCCTCGCTCTTTTCTTGCATTGGCAGATAACTCAATTTTATTGAACAATGCTGATTCCCAGTTTGCAGAAGGCTCAAGGGTTTCCAATTGATTAAATTGGTCTATGATTTTATTCGATTGTTCCATACATAAAATATTAGAGTATAATTATAATTAATTCTTGCGTTAAGGGTTGATTATTGTTTTTAAATTTATTTTGGCCCTGTGTATCAACGATTCTACTGATGAGATACTCGTTTTCATGATTTCAGCAATAATGGTATTTGAATGTCCTTCGATCTTGCTTAAGGTTAAGGCAATTCGTTGATTATTAGGAAGTTTATTAAGCTGTTGTAGTAAAAATGAGTAGGCTTCTTTTTCTTCCAGGTTTTTATCAGGTTGGGAAGAGCCAGTTAACCATTCAATAAAGAGATCAATATTTAAGGTTTTCCCCAAAGAGCTAATTCTTTTTTTTTCGATTTCGTTTTTTCAGTTCCTCAAGTGATTTGCTTACTGCGATGCGATAGATCCAGGTGCTCAGTTTGGCTTCGCCCCTAAATTTGGGAAGGGAATGATATATTTCTATAAACACTTCCTGCGATATATCTTCTGCATCCTCCTTATTCAAAAGAAAACGATAGCAGATATTGAGGACTTGAGATTTGAATTCCCTTACCAAAGTAGCGAATGCTTCTTTATTACCCGCTTTTAATGAAATTATAAATTCACTTTCCTCCATCTAATGGCTGAATAAATATAAAAGATAAATAAAGTTAGTAAGCAAACTTAACAAAATTGTCAAAATTGTTTAGAACAGTTGTGGAATAAAAAAATAAATTAAATATTTTTTCGCAAGTGCAAGAATGCAATAAAAAAGTCTTCAAAAGAGGTATGAAGAATTTGTATTCTATTAGATTCTTATTAATAAGTATTGCCGTACAAATACTAACAGCCAATTCCTTTGCACAAACACTGAGGCATACTGAAATACTAGGGAGGCCTACGGCAAATAGTATTACGGTACAATTATATTTCAATGAAACAGTTGAGTGCAGTGTGCAATATGGTACCGTGCCCGGAAATTATACCGCTCAAACGATATGGCAAAACGCTCTTGCTGGTAGTGCGGCCGAACTAATCATTCCAAATCTACAATCCAATACACAATATTATTATAGGGTTTGTTATCGGTTCCCGGGTGCTACCTTATTTAATACCAGACCCGAATTTCATTTTCGTACGCAAAAGCCAGCAGGCAATGCTTTCAGTTTTGTGATCGAGGCTGACCCACATGTAGATGAACAAACAGATACAGCCATCTATCAACGTTGTTTGCAGAATGAATTGGATGACAATCCTGATTTCATGATCGATCTGGGTGATTTTTTGATGACAGATAAGCTAAAGAATTCATCTAATATCATCCCTCATGATACCATTACGTTTCGTTGCCATTTGCTAAGGTCATTTTATGAAAAACTAAATCATTCAGTGCCTTTATTTATTGCATTGGGTAACCATGAAGGAGAAGCCGGTTGGAATTTAAATGGTACTGCTGATAATATTGCTGTATGGGATGCTGTAGAACGAAAAAAGTATTTCCCTAATCCGTATCCCGATAATTTTTATGCTGGCGATACTACCCATGTGATCAGTGCAGGACAAAGGGGTAATTATTATGCTTGGACCTGGGGAGACGCACTCTTTATTGTATTGGATCCCTATTGGTACACCGATATAAAACCGGATTCTTTGCACGGTTGGAATTGGACGTTGGGAAAACGTCAGTATGATTGGTTAAAGGCTACATTAATGAGCAGTAGAGCAAAATTCAAATTTGTATTTGCTCACCAACTAATTGGTGGAGATCCGGAAGGTAGGGGCGGTGTTGAGTTTGCGGATCGCTATGAATGGGGCGGTAATAATTTAGATGGAACCGCTGGGTTTAATATTCACAGACCAGGTTGGTACAAACCGATAAAGGATCTGCTGGTTGAATATCATGTAAATATTTTTTTCCATGGGCATGATCATTTTTTTGCTAAACAGGAAAAATCCTGCCTCATTTATCAGGAAACGCCTCAGCCTAGTCACCCAAATTACCAAACTGCATCTGATGCTGGTTTATATGGATATGTCCAGGGACAAATACTTCCCAATTCAGGGCACTTAAGGGTAACGGTATCTCCATCTAGTGTAACGGTAGCCTATATACGGGCGTATACGCCAGCCAATGAAAATGCCACCAGACATAACAAGGATGTATCGGCGAGCTATTTTATTGGGGCTGTCAATTGCTATGATTCAGTTTCAACGCCAGTATTATGGAATGCTGATTATGCTAATGAGTTGGTGTTCCCCAATCCATTTATGAAAGCAACTACAATTCAGTTTGCTAATGCTATATCTCAGCATGTTCAATTGTTAATTTATAATACCAGTGGGGTCTTTGTTCGGCAATTGCTTGCCGGGAATTTAGTGCCCATTGGAAAATATCAAGTGAGTTGGGATGGGAAAGATCAAATGGGACAAGAATTACCCAGTGGTGTATACTTCTATCATTTAAAAGATGAAACGGGTAAAAATAAATCTGGAAAAATAGTTTTAACACGATGATGTGTTATACCGATCAATACATTAAAATAAAATTTATGAAAACAATACGTACTACTCTAATGGTTTTTTTGTTTGCGCAGATAAGCCTTTCTATGGTTTCAGCTCAAACTCCACAATTTACTACAGCTCATACTATTTCTGATGGTGCTCAAGGCAATACCATAGCATTTGATGGACTGGCATTTTTAACCGGTAATTTTTGTGCTTGTACATTTATTCCACCCGGGAAAGTGGCAGACTATTTTGGATTTCAATATATCAGGGATAATGATATAACCTCAATGGGGCATACAACAGATTTCCTTACTGTGCTCTCTAACAATTTGCTGTCTGTATTAGATGTTAATCAAAAAGCTGCACTGGTCGCTTTGGCAAAAGCTCAGGTTCCTAAAATTAATCAGTATGGTATGGCCAGGTTTCCGCTGATCAAGGCATTTGTTCGTTTGCGCGACAAAGATCTTCCATTAGGCAGTTCCGGTTTGGATAAAGATTCCATCATCTATTATTCTGAACAACTGTACAAGATCGATGCTACCATCAGCATTCAAAGAGCTCAATTATATGCAAGTATCATCAAAAATTTCACCCCCGCTCAGCGGCATTATCTGGATAGCATAAAAACTTTAGGGATGGCACATATGCCTGTTTTACCTGATCAAATTGATAAACGTGGACTAACCAACAGTGAATTTGTAGCAGTTATGTCATTCGCAGGTGATATTTATACCTGGTATGCAGGGTCGCTGGATGCGGATGTATATTTCTGTCCTGAACGACAAGGAAACTATTTTGGCGGATTCTATATTAAAGATGCACCTGCCATGGGTGTTCATGGTTATGCAATAGATACCGCGCTAACACAAACCGGGGGATTAAGATTTGTAGCTGCATTAAACCCTTCTCAGGCATCATTGATCACTAGTTTGGTAGATAGCCAACGAACTGCATTATACACCTTGGTTGATCGCAGAACTGATATCTCAAATATTTTAAGAGGCTATTTAACGAACGCTACTGTTGATACCAATGCTGTTGTAAATCTGTCTGCTATATATGGAGCATTGGACGGAGAGATTTCTTATTACTATGCTACTAATTTTTCTAAAGTAGGTTGGACATTGACCAGCGTTCAACGCGACACGCTCACTAAGATCAGAAACTTGGATAAATATCCTTGCGTTGGGGCTTATTTATATTCCGATAGTATTGGGGTGCCAGCGATTGCCAATACAGATCATTTTTTTAAAACTGGCTCAATAAATTACAGCACATCCAATGCTACATTTGGGTTAAGGGTGTATCCTAATCCATTTAATACAAGCAGCCGTATATATTTTAACTTACCTCAAGCTGCAATTATGGATATCAGGATATTTGATGTATCCGGTAAACTTATAACTGTGCTAGCACAAAATACGCTCTTAGATGCAGGCCAACACGGTATTGTTTGGGATGGTACAGGAATGAATGGCAGTAGGATAGGGAATGGGGTATATCTGTGTAAGTTGATAAGTGATGGAAAAATTTCGACTGCGAAAATTATTTATGCGCAGTAATTTGAGCAGCAAAAATAGTGGTGATAAAAACTTTGCCAAAGTTTTAAACTTTGGCAAAGTTGATATTCATTGCTTTTATCCCCCTCTGCCACCAACCAGGGCGCAGAAATGAGCGTAAAAGATGTTGAAATAATTTTTATCTACTTAAATATAACGATAGGTAGCAGTTCTTTTATCACCGCTTTTCCTGATCATTTTTAGGTCAGCTGCCAATTTCAAATCCCTGCTGGCCGTTGCGCTAGATATATCCTTGAAATAATTCAAATAATCTTTTCTTGTAAATTTATTTTGGTCTGCAATATTTCGAAACATATCAATTCGTTCTTCAGCAGTAATCGGCTTCCTAGGCAACTGCAGTTGCTCTTCTAAAGCTTTATCTATGATCTCGAGCATAAATTCAATGAACAAAGTAGAATTGCCAGACTTATCTGAATGTTCAAGCGAGCTATAATACTCAACTTGTTTTTGTTTGATGATAGATTCCACGGGTAAAAAGCTGAATATTGGATTTAGCTCTTTTAATATGACCGTTTGCCAAAGACGTCCCATTCTTCCGTTCCCATCTTCAAATGGATGAATAAATTCAAGCTCATAATGAAAAACACAACTTTTTATCAGCAGCAGATCCTGATCTTTTTTTAAATACGTAAACAGATCATTCATCAACGGTTTAACCATATTTGCCTTTGGGGCCAAATGCGTCAATTTCGATCCTTTCACTATTCCAGCTCCGGCAGACCTGAATTTGCCTGAGGATGATACAAGTCCGTTCATCATTAGTTGGTGGGCCTTGAGAAAAGAAGATACACTGGCTGATTTGAACATGGGAAGGGCATCATATACTTTAATGGCGTTTTGAACTTCCAGAATATCCTTTTTGGGAGCCATTACTCTTTTGTTGTTGACCAAGGCGGTCACCTGGTCAATGCTTAATGTGTTACCCTCAATTCCTAAGGATGCCTGTATCGTCTGAATTGTATTTGATCTTCTCAGCTCAGTTTTCGGGGCTTGCAAATGGGTAGCATTGATCGCTCCTAATTTTGTTGAAATAGAAGAAACCAACTCGAGAATATTGGGCGTAATGCTGTAGGGAGGTTTCATGATAGTATCAAATGATACTATCAAAGATAATACAAGATTTCAAATTTTTGGATTTTGATTCATCGCCTTGCCCCGGTTCCTTGCCCCGGTTCGTGGCGCACGAAACGGAAAGCAATAATTCTTCATCATCTGTTCTCAATTAATCTCTATTGTGTGTAGTTAAATAGGAAACTGTTTCGTGTGCCACGAACCAGGGCGGAGGGCGGAGTTTTCAAAAGTTGTTTCAAGGCAATACCTAAAAAAAATCCCATTTTAATTGTAAATTATAATAAAACAACATATCTTATCATTTCTCCCATACCTATCGATCGCCAAAGTATACATCTATCATTAAACCCAATCAATGAACACGATCAATACTTCGGTAAATGCAAGTCCGGTTGCCCAGCAAGACCGCATCATTATTATTGACTCATTACGCGGCATCGCCCTCATGGGGATCCTGCTGATGAATATCCCTTATTTCGGATTGCCCGACCCCGCAGCCGATAACCTGTTGCTGCGAAATGAAATGGGTACGCTCAATGAAAAAGTTTGGTACTTTATCAATTTCTTCCTGGAAGGGAGTCAACGTGCAATATTTTCTATGCTGTTTGGCGCCGGCGTTATCCTGTTCATTACCCGCTTAGAAAAAAGAGTGGATGGGATGATGACGGCAGAATATTTTATGCGCCGACAACTTTGGTTACTCTTGTTCGGACTCGCCAATGCATTTATTTTATTATGGTCGGGAGATATTTTGTTTGAATATGCAATTTGCGGGATGATCATTTTTGTGTTCAGAAGGCTGTCGCCAAATAAACTCATCATTGCTGCTTTCGTTTGTTTGCTGTTGATGACCGCCAGAGGAAATCTTAATCTTTTCCGGCATAAAATGATCATCAGCAAGGGAGAAACAATTGCAAAAATAGATACCCTCAAAACAAAACTCACCGAACAACAAAAAGATGATCTGGGTGCCTATACCGGAATGAAGGAAAAAGATAGCATCCCAGGACAGATCAAGGAAATGGAGAAGAACACGCGGCAGATCAGGGGCACTTATGCTGAAGTATACAAAAACATCAGTAAATCCAGTACAGATGGCGAATTCTGGTACACGTATTTTGGATTATGGGATGTATTGGTATTCATGTTCCTGGGCATGGCGTTCTTTAAACTGGGAATACTCACCGGCAATGCCCCTGCAAAAACA
The DNA here is from genome assembly GCA_903878475.1 of uncultured Bacteroidota bacterium. GTDB lineage: Bacteria > Bacteroidota > Bacteroidia > Chitinophagales > Chitinophagaceae > Ferruginibacter. The sequence continues at coordinate 16,642 of CAIRHQ010000139.1, forward strand.
TACTGGCTGCTTAGTATAGTTGGGTTAGGGGTAGGACTGCTGATCTCGTATTACCGCATCGCCCCCATACTGCATTACAAGTTCAGTAGTTTTAATATAACGAAAAATATCCCCTTCGATACCTACGAAATATCCAGAACATTCAGGTCATTGGGAATATTCGGATTGATCATGCTCATGTATAAATCCGGATGGTTCAAATGGTTGTTTGCGCTTGCCCGTCCGGTTGGACAAATGGCTTTTACCAATTACCTCATGCAATCATTAATGTGTGCCATATTCTTTTATGGATTTGGTTTCGGAATGTACGGCCAGTTGCAACGCTACGAGATCTATTATGTAGTGGGCGTAATATGGATCATTGAATTATGCTGGAGCCATCTCTGGTTATATTATTTCAGATTCGGTCCGCTCGAATGGCTGTGGCGCAGTTTAACGTATTGGAAGAAGCAGGGTTTGGTGAAGAAGGGGGCTGAAAAGTAGTTGGAGGTTGGAGGTTTGAGGTTGGAGGTTGGACCCGAAAGCATTCGGAAGCAGTTTGCAAGGAGAGCGTTGACAATTCATGGTTGATGCTATTAGTGGTAGAAACTTTGCCAAAGTTCAAAACTTTGGCAAAGTTGAATTCATTGATTTAATGGTTTTCCGATTAAGTGTATGCTCTTCGCTAAACAACTAAACAACTAAACTTCTCAACTCCTAAACCCTCAACTCTAAACCCTAAACCAACCATAAAATAAGATACCTTTGGGCCGCTAAAAACTAGCCTCCATGATACCAGTTTCTGTGGCTAAAGATCTGATCCTTCAACATACTGTTGCCGAGCGCTCAACTGAACTTTTGCTGGTTCAGGCCAGGGGTTTTGTACTGGCTGAAACCATTTATGCACCTATCGATACACCTCCTTTTCATCAGTCGGCCATGGATGGATATGCATTTGCATTTGACGATTGGGATGGACAATCCCCGCTTCCGATTAATGGTGAATTGGCTGCAGGCGATACCAGTCTAGAAAAACTTGCACCCTCCACCACCATCAGAATATTTACCGGCGCAGCCATTCCTGCAGATGCCGATACCGTGGTGATCCAGGAAAAGATCATCCTTGAAAATAATTGCATCCTTATCAAAGATGAAAAATTATTCAAAGGCGCTAATGTTCGTTTACAGGGTAGTCAAACAAAGCAGGGCGATGCAGTGATGCTGGCTGGACAAACCATCAATCCTGCATCTATTTCTCTATTAGCCAGTATGGGTATTGAGCGTGTTACGGTTTATCCTCATCCAACCGTAGGCATCATCGTTACCGGTAATGAACTGGTGCAACCGGGAAGTCCTTTGCCCGCCGGGAAGATATACGAGTCCAATTCGAGTACATTGGTTGCTGCGCTTGATCAGTTGGGGATCAAACCAAACTCACTGCAATGGGTATCCGATGATCGGTTGAAGTTGAAAGAAACTATTCTGAAAAATGCACAGCAGGATATCCTGATACTAACCGGGGGGATTTCTGTTGGAGATTACGACCTGGTAGCAGGAGCGCTCAGTGAACTGGGAACAACTACTATTTTCCATAAAGTGAATATGAAACCGGGTAAACCTTTTTACTTCGGGAAACTTAATCAAACATTGATCTTTGCCTTGCCGGGTAATCCGGCTGCAGTACTTACTTGTTTTTATATGTTTATCGTTCCGGCGATTGAACAATTTACCCGCCATGATTATTTTAAAACAATGAGCTTGCCATTGGAGAATGGGTATCAGAAAAAACAGGGCATGACCTATTTCCTGAAAGGCAGAACAACTGATCATTCAGTGTTGATACTCGATGATCAGGAAAGTTATAAGATGAATAGTTTTGCCCAGGCCGATTGCCTGATAGAACTGGAAGCGGATCGTGATATTTTCAAAAAAGAAGATCTGGTGCAAATACACATGATAAACTAGCATGGAATTAAAGCTTTCATATCAACCCGCTAACGTGAACGGCTATATTCTGGCAGGCGGAAAAAGTACTCGAATGGGTAGCGATAAAGGCCTGATGCTTTTTAACGGAAAACCCCTGGTGACACATATCATTAATCAATTGCAGCCTGCAGTAGGGCAGGTGATCATTGTAACCAACAATCCCGATTATCAGCAATTTGGCTTGGAATGTATCCCCGATAATATTGCTGAGGTTGGGCCGGCAGGAGGTATCGAATCAGCACTTACCCATAGCCGTGTAACCCATAATTTTATCATTGGTTGCGATATGCCTTTTGTAAGCACTGCTGCCATTCAATGGCTGCTCGAACAAGCTGGTTCGGCATCGATCATCATTCCTGAGCATGACGGAAAAATAGAACCCCTTTTTGGCATTTATGACAGCAATTGTTTACCCCAATGGCATGCATTAATTCAACAGGGTTTGCGTAAATTGCAGTCGATGATTGCCTGCTTCAGCCTACTACAACCGGATGTTACCGGCAATCTGCTATTTCATGATCCCCTGTTCATGAATATCAATACCTACGAAGAATTAATAAAGGCTTTAAACAATAAAAATTTATGACCAATTCAACAACACTAACCGACCTCGAGATCGCACAGGCTGCGCCCATCCGGCACATCAAAGAAATTGCTGCTAATTTATCCATACCACAAGACGACCTTGAATATTATGGAAAACACAAATCAAAATTGCCCCTGAAACTGATCGATGAAGAAAAAATTGCCAAAAGCAGTTTGATCCTGGTTACAGCGATTAGTCCAACCCCCGCAGGCGAAGGCAAAACCACCGTTTCCATCGGACTCGCCGACGGACTAAATAAGATCGGTAAAAAAGCAATGGTGGTATTGCGGGAACCATCCCTGGGCCCTGTTTTTGGCATCAAGGGTGGAGCTGCCGGTGGCGGATACTCGCAGGTGATACCAATGGTAGACATCAACCTGCATTTTACCGGAGATTTTTCGGCCATTGAAAAAGCCAATAATTTATTGGCAGCCCTCATCGATAATAATATCCAGAATAAGATCAATAACCTCAATATCGATCCCCGTACCATCGTTTGGAAAAGGGTGATGGATATGAATGATCGTGCCCTTCGTCATATCATTATCGGTATTGGCGGTACCAACAATGGTATTCCGCGTGAAGATGGATTCAATATCACCGCCGCTTCTGAAGTGATGGCGATCTTATGCTTATCTAAAGATTTTGATGACCTGAAGAGTAGACTGGGCAATATCTTTATAGGATATACATTCGATAAGAAACCGGTATTTGCCCGTCAGCTTAAGGCACAAGGCCCCATGGCTTTGTTGCTGAAAGATGCCATCAAACCCAACCTGGTACAAACGCTTGAAGGAAACCCTGCCATCATTCATGGAGGACCATTTGCCAATATCGCACAGGGAACCAATACCATCATTGCTACCAAAACAGGATTATCGCTCAGCGATTATGTTGTTACGGAAGCCGGATTTGGTGCCGACCTGGGTGCTGAAAAATTCCTGGATATTAAATGTCCTGTTGGTGGTTTAAAACCTAAAGCATTGGTGCTGGTGGCTACCATTCGTGCACTGCGTCATCATGGCGGAGCCAAAAAAGATGAATACAATACACCGGATATCGCCCGCGTAACCAAGGGCTTTGAGAACCTTGAAAAACATATTGAGAATTGTAAAAAATTCGGACTTAATCCAGTAGTGGCCATCAATCATTTTTTTACCGATACCGATGAAGAAATTGATCTGGTGCGCGAAAAATGTGCAGCCATGGGCGTGAAGGCCGTGGTATCAAAAGGCTGGGCACTGGGTAGCGGCGGCACAACGGATCTTGCACAAGCGGTAGTGGATGTGATCGATAGTGGTGTAAATCATTATCATCAGTTGTACGACTGGAGCCTGTCGATCGAAGACAAGATCAATACCATTGCTACCGAAATTTATGGGGCATCAAAAGTTACTTATTCGCCCAAGGCAAAATCGCAGTTGAATGATTTTATCAAGAATGGTTTCAACGGCTTGCCGGTTTGTATGGCCAAAACACAAAAATCATTTTCGGATGATGAGAAGAAGATTGGAAGGCCGGTGAATTTTACCGTAAGTGTACGTGAGTTTGAACTGGCTGCAGGCGCAGGTTTTATTGTGCCGATATTAGGAGAGATGATGCGCATGCCAGGGTTACCAAGTATTCCGGCATCGGAAGGCATGGACATCGACAACCAGGGGTTCATCACCGGATTATCATAAACCATGATGTATACCGAACAATATAAAGGGATCAACTACAATGACGGACAAACCGCGCAGGTGGTTGATGTGCTTGCCATTGAAGTGCCCCTTGCCATTGCCGTTAATGGGGTACCCTTTACCCTTACTATGCAAACACCCGGACAAGAAATGGAATTGGTTCGCGGATTGCTTTTCTCAGAAAATATTTTTCGCAGTACAGATGTTCAACCGGTAATAACGATCACCGGAAAAGATGCGGCAGGTTTTATCAATGCGGTATCGGTATCTATTCCTCCACACTTGGTATTGAAAGATTTTGCAGGAACCCGCAATGTGATCTCTGCATCCAGTTGTGGCATCTGCGGCAAAACCGAAATTGAATCCGATGATCAGCAACCCATTCAAAATACATTGATACTAGAGCCTGCACTCGTTCCTGCCATGTTTGAACAGGTGAGCCAGCATCAAAAAACATTTCAGCAATCGGGTGGCACACATGCTGCCGGTGCTTTTACCATTGATGGAACCTTACTGGTGGTGATGGAAGATATCGGTCGTCATAATGCCGTGGATAAAGTAATTGGGTATTTATTGGATCATCAATTGCTCGAAAAAGCCAAATGCATTACGGTGAGCGGAAGAATTTCCTTTGAAATTGTGGGCAAGGCCAAGGCAGCCGGAATTCCTTTTCTGATGGCGGTTTCAGCGCCTTCCACGCTGGCGGTAGACAAAGCCCAAGAGGGCGGTATTAGCTTATTAGCATTTTGCAGAAATAAAAAATTAACGGTGTATTCCAATCCCGGAAATGTAGCCACAGAACAGCAGGGGATGGTAACGGGTCATGTTAAACATCAAAACCATGTCTAAAAATTTAAGTGAACTTTCGGGCCGTAAAGGGCTTAACAAAAACCTATTCGAGGAATTGGGTACCGCTGCAAAATCCAGTGGCACACCCACATTGGATGAAATGGAAAAGATCAGGCAGGAATTCCTGATCGGTAAGGCCAATGTGATGGGAACGGTTTCCTTCTATGATTTTTTGAAACCCGAAAATCAGGGCAAGAAAGCGTATGTATGCTCGGGTAGTGCTTGTCTTACCGCAGGCACCCAACCTGCATTGACAACTGAATTGCAAAAACATTTCAAAGCCGATGAAATTGGAGAGATGGTTTGCCTTGGGCGCTGCCACGAGAACCATGCCTTTCATGTACAGGGAATAAATTATTCCGGAACAGATGTCAATAATATTAAAAAAATAATTGCAGGAACTACCGTAAGTGGAGAACAATATCATGTAGGCTGTAAAGGAACAGCCGTACTCACGCATGATTATGGTGAACTCAAATCCTATTACCCGATCTGGCGCAATGCTTTATTAAAAACACCGGAAGCTTTATTGGCCGAACTGCAAATAGCGGCCCTGCGTGGACGTGGTGGTGCAGGCTTTCCGATGGCCTTTAAACTGGATGCCTGCCGGAAAGAACCCGGCCCTTCAAAATATATTGTATGCAATGCCGATGAAGGCGACCCTGGTGCTTATTCCGATAAATATATTATGGAACAACGTCCGCATGCTTTGTTGATGGGGATGATGATCGCCGGATATATTGTTGGTGCCGATACCGGTGTGATCTATATCCGTGGAGAATATCCCGAATCAGTACGCAGTATGCAAACCGCAATTGCATATTTGGAAAAAGAAGCCTTGGTCGGACAAAATATAAATCAATCAGGATTTTCTTTTCAATTCAAGATCATTCAGGCACAGGGCGCCTATATCTGCGGAGAAGAAACCGCCCTGCTTTCCTCCATTGAAGGGCAGCGGCCCGAAGTTCGGGTACGCCCACCTTATCCAACACAACAAGGTTTGTTCAACAAACCCACAGCAGTAAATAATGTGGAAACCCTGGCCAATCTGCCCTTTATCATGCAGCAGGGAGGCGCGGCCTATGCAGCCATCGGAACCGAAAAATCAAAAGGAACTAAACTGATCTCGCTCGACGGTTTTTTCAAACGGCCGGGCATATACGAAGTTGATATGGGTACGCCATTATCCGTGGTGATCAATGAATTAGGCGGTGGATTCAGGGTGCCGGTAAAGGCCATGCATATTGGCGGGCCGTTGGGCGGACTGGTACCGGTATCAAAGATCGATCAGTTGAATATTGATTTTGATTCTTTTGCGAAAGAAGGATTTTTATTGGGACATGCATCGGTGGTTTGTATCCCCGAGGATTTCCCATTGATCCAGTACCTGGAACATTTATTCCGGTTTACCGCTCACGAAAGTTGCGGTAAATGTTTTCCGTGCAGGATAGGTTCAACCAGGGGGTATGAGTTATTAGAAAAAGCAC
>CAIRHQ010000140.1 GCA_903878475.1 uncultured Bacteroidota bacterium
GAACCGACGACCCTTTCATTACGAATGAAATGCTCTACCAACTGAGCTAAGTTGGCTTGTTGCATAAAGTTATTACATCATCAATAAAATACTTCTAATATGGAATATTCCGTACCATATATTCTTATATATTAGTAAAACCCGCAAAATATATATACAATAAAATATATAGATATCCGTTATTATAGTAACCCAATACCAGATTTTATGAAAAAGCCCAATACCCTGATTATAATGCTATTAAGCATTATTCCGCTGATCTACTCCTGCGCTGTAAGTCAAAATTCAGTAATAAATCGTCATCTTGAAACCAAGATTTCCAACCAATCAGAACAAACCTGCTTCATAATTTTGAAGGATGGAAGCAAGCATTATTTTACCAGTTTGCAAATGGTAACCGGAGTTTTGATGGCTCCACATTTGTTGGGCGATAATGCACAAAAGATCTATCCTACTGAAATCATGGCTTACCAAAGCAATGACCAATATGCGGTATCTCAGGAACTATTTTCCAGTGGACGTAAATCCTATATTGCATATGATGCATTACCAGGCTTTGCCAACCGGATAGCAAAAGGACACCTGAATATTTATACTAAAAAATTGAATGTAGGATCAAGAATGATTGATGAATATTATATTCAGACGGGCGATGACGGACCAATATATGCTTACACGAAAGAAATGATGAATACGTTTTTAAAAGATCATCCTGACGCAAGCAATTATTTTAATGATCCGGCGATCAAAGTTCCGCTCGCCAAAAAAATCATGGCCACAGCAGCTTTATTGAATGCCAATAGCATGATTTCCAAAAACTAAATAACTTCTTAGAAGGCGATTTTTTGATGAATGCTTACCACTGAATCCAGCGCTAGGTCAATCATTGGTGCTAGTGATCGTTCCCGTTGGTCGGCACTGATAAAGGCCTTTGTGGGGATCACATCTGAGATGGTGAGCAAACAGGCCGCCATCTTATTCAGATAACGGGCATTGGCAAATAATGCAAATGCTTCCATTTCTACCGCTACACAATTGTTTTCGACTGCAATGGCTGGTGTATTGTGATCCTTCCGATAAAATACATCACTGGAGTGAATATGCGCTTTTACCAGCGCCCGATCAGATGCAAGGGCGGTATCATTAATGATATCAAAAGCCTTTCCCTGAGGAGTCATACAATTTTCCGAAAAGCCAAAAGCAGCACTGGCATAACTGGATTCACTATAGGCCGATGCTACATTGATCAGATCATACAGATTAAGCTGGGTACTATATGCCCCGGCTGTTCCTATACGAATAATGGCCTCGACTCCATAATCTTGGTATAATTCGAAAGAATAAATACCGATTGACGGACAACCCATGCCACTGGCTCCAACCGTTACCGGTATCCCCTTATAATTTCCTGTATAGAATAATATATTTCTGGTACTGCTTACCAGGATAAAATTATCCAGCATATTTTCCGCAATATACTTGGCCCTGAGCGGGTCGCCGGGCATCAATACCACGGGTGCGATCTCGCCGGGTTTTGCACTGATATGTATACTCATCTATTATTTTTTGTGAAGTTATTTATTTTCTTCAGTAACCTTCCCGGCTTTCATAGATTCTTTTAAAGAACAAATAATCGGAAGCCTGTAAAAAAACAATTAATTTCACTTTCTTAAAAAACTGCGTGCATGAGCGGATTGATCATTTTAGGGATAGGCTATCTGGCTTCCATTTTGCTGGCCATTTCTTTGTTGGTAAACAATGACCTGAAATTCAGGTGGCTAAACAGTTTTGGGTGTTTATCATTCATCATTTACGGGTTAATGATCCATGCCTTTCCCATCATTCTTACCAATGTAATTTTATTGGTGATCAACTTATATTACCTGATCAAAATTTACCGCAGAACAGAGGATTTTGATCTGATCGAGATCAATGGTTCCGAACCCCTTGTACATAAGTTCCTAGAATTCTATAAACAAGATATTCATAATTATTTCCCCGATTATGTGCATGAAGTAGCGGAAGGTAATATTTGTTTTATGGTATTGCGCGACCTGGTGATCGCCAATATTTTCATTGCTACGCCTGCACCCGATGGAACAGCCGTGATCAAAATAAATTATACAGTACCGCGTTACCGCGATTTTAAAGTAGGTAAGTTTATTTTCATGCGCGAGAAGAAATACCTCCTGTCGAAGGGCCTGCGCCATTTATGGTACGAACAGGTAAGCAATAAACATCATGAATTCTTTCTGAAAACCATGGGGTTCAAAAAAATGGGAGGGGAGCATCAAACCCAATATGTGAAGGACCTCTGATTGACTGAATGTTCTTTTTATCAAACCGACGAACCATAATAATTTTCTCCCGATTTATTTTATCCCGGCTATGATATTCATGATTTAAGTTATATCTTGGTTGCCAGACTAATTCCCATCACTAAAAAATTATTTATGAAATCGAGATTACTTTTTTCAATTTTGTTGTTGTTTATTTTTCAAACTGGTTTTGCCCAGCAGGAGAAAGCCACAAAAGCACAGCAAGACAGTATCAAAGCAGCACAGGAAGACAGTATTAAAATGGCTGAACTGGCCAAGGTCGCTATTTATCCGTTGTTCAAAGAAGGCTTATGGTCGGGCGTTATACCGGTACAAGGAGTTACGGAGATACCTAACCCAAAGGATCAATACAACCTGTTGTTTGAATTTACCATGGGTTCGAAGGATACTACTTATAAAGAATTGAATGAAGGATTGGTGGAGATCGCCCGTATCGTGAACCTGCATATAGCTTCAGGTATTCCTATTTCCCATATCCATGCCGTTGTACTTACACATGGCCCCTCCATTTACTCCATAATGAACGATGCCGCCTTTCGTGAAAAATATAAAAAAGCAGATAATCCCAATACCCATTTGATTGATAGTTTTATGCGGTATAATATTAAGTTCATTGCCTGTGGTCAGGCGATGGCATTCTTTGAAGTATCCAAAGAACAATTACATAAGAATGTGAAGATATCTTTGACCGCACAAACCGCTTTGTCGGCTTATGCCAACAAAGGCTATGTTCATTACGATATTAGCAAAAAGTAAAATAAATTTCATGCTCAGGTTGTTTCTTTTGTGTAGCTTATTCAGTGTTTATTTTGCCCAGGCACAACAAAATCATTATACAGCACCCATCGATAGTTTGGTGATTAAAAAACTTTCCATCTGGCAAAACTGGAAATTCGGATTACTCATGCATTGGGGAACCTATAGCCAATGGGGTGTGGTGGAAAGCTGGAGCATTTGTCCGGAGGATGAAGGCTGGACACAGCGCGACAGCATACATGGAAAAACATACGAGGCATATAAAAAAAACTATGAGTCACTTCAACATAGTTTCAACCCGGTACAGTTTGATCCGGCCAGGTGGGCAGCAGCGGCTAAGCATGCGGGAATGAAATATGTGATCTTTACCACCAAGCATCATGATGGATTTTGTATGTTTGATACCCGGCAAACGGATTATAAAATTAGCAGTCCCAACACGCCCTTCTCTTCCCATCCGCGTGCGAATATAGCCGCCGAAATTTTTAATGCATTCCGAAAAGAGGGGTTGGCTACTGGAGCATATTTCTCGAAACCAGATTGGCATAATGAAAACTACTGGTGGCCTTATTTTCCACCCAAGGACCGGAACACGAATTATGACCCCAAAAAATACCCGCAACGCTGGGAGGCGTTTAAACAATTTACCTACAACCAGATCGAGGAATTAATGAGCGGGTATGGGAAGATGGATATCCTATGGCTCGATGGAGGATGGGTACGCCCGGCGAACAGCATCGATACCAGTGTTGAATGGGAGCGTGGTATTAAGTTTGAACAGGATATTGATATGGCAAAAATTGCGGGTATGGCTAGGCGTTATCAACCCGGATTACTCATTGTTGATCGCAGTGTGGGAGGTGTTTATGAAAATTATACTACCCCCGAACAACAGATACCCGATCATTTATTGTCTTATCCCTGGGAAACCTGTATGACCATGGCAGGCAGCTGGAGCCATGTGCCAGGAGATACTTACAAAACCACGGCCTCCTTAATTCAAACATTGATCAAAATTGTGGCCCGGGGTGGAAACCTGTTATTGAATATTGGTCCGGATGCACAGGGCAGGTGGGATGATACAGCCTATGCCAGACTGCAGGAGATAGGGGATTGGATGAACATCAATGGAGAATCGATATACAACACAAAACCATTGATGGATCAGGTGCATCCGGCTACACTCATGACCATTTCCAATAGCGGTAATTCGGCTTATATTTTTTTGATACAGGATCCAGCTGATCCAATTGCTTTGGAGATCGATCAGCCAGCGCTGAAAAAATTTACCAAGGCTGAAATTCTGGGAACGAAAGTCAGACTGGCATTTAAAAAGCAGGGCAATCAGATCATGATCCATTCATCCCCGATAAAAAATGCGGGTAAATATGCGATCGTGATCAAATGTAGTTAAGATCAAAGCATGCTGGTAGGCGCCGTGTACTTGGTTTTTTCAAGTCCGGTTTGGCTGAGTGATTTATACCCTCCGGGGATATTGACGATATCATGAAATCCGGCAGACTTTAAAATAGATGCAGCGATCACTGAACGGTATCCGGCGGCACAATGCACATAGTATTTTTTGTACTTATCCAGCTGAAGAAGTTCTTTTTGTAAATGATCCAGCGGAAAATTCTCTGCACCGATGATATGTCCTGATTCATATTCACTTCTCCGGCGTACGTCCACCAGGTTCATGCCATGTCTTTCTTCCGCATAATGCCGGGCAAATTTTTCAGGCAGGCATTCTTCAATTAATCCGGTTTCATGAATGGCATCTTTCCAGGTATCAATACCACCTTGCAGGTAACCCTTTGCGTTATCAAATCCAACTCTTGCCAAACGGGTAACCACTTCTTCTTCTCGTCCTTCATCAGCAATGAAAAGGATCGGTTGTTTCAGATCAGGGATCAGTGTTCCTACCCAGGGAGCAAAACTTTCATCTACCCCAATGAACATGGTTCCGGGAATATGGGCATGAACAAAAGCTTCCTTACTTCTTGTATCCAACACCACTGCATCCTGGTGTTCCCAAATGGATTTAAATTCTTTCAGTGTGAGTGATTTGCTTCCTCTTCTGATGATATTGTCGATGCTTTCGCGGGAACCTTTCACATTTCTCAATACATTCAAAGGGAAATACTGTGGAGGCTCGGTGAGTCCGGTAGTAACTTCCTCTATAAAATTATCGCGGGTCATATCGGCTCGCAATGCATAATTGAATTGTTTTTGATGGCCTAATGTATCCATCGTTTCTTTGCTCATATTCTTGCCACAGGCACTACCAGCGCCATGTCCGGGGTAAACGATCACTTCATTGCCCAGGGGCATGATCTTTTCCCGCAAAGAATCGAATAAATAACCTGCCAGCAATTGTGGGGTAATATCGGCATTAAGTTTTTGAACCAGGTCGGGCCGGCCTACATCACCAATGAATAAAGTGTCGCCGGTAAAAACGGAATGGTTCTTACCTTTTTCATCAATCAGTAAAAAACAACTTGATTCCAGGGTATGGCCTGGTGTATGCAATACTTTAAAATAGATCTTGCCGAGTTTTAATAATTCACCATCCCGGGCAATATGCGCTTTATAAGAAGGTTTTGCGGTAGGCCCGAAAATGATCTTAGCACCTGTTTTCTTTGCCAGATCCACATGGCCACTTACAAAATCCGCATGAAAATGAGTTTCCAGTATGTATTTGATCTTTGCCCCACGCTTTCTGGCCATGGCCATATAGGGTTCGGTTTCACGCAATGGGTCAATGATGGCAACTTCGCCGTTGCTTTCAATATAATACGCCGCTTCAGCTAAACAATTCGTGTACAACTGTTCTATTTTCATTCGTTTACGTTTAAATTTTAATCTGCAGGTATGCCTCGGAAGAGTTTTAGGCTATCCTTAGTAGTGTTTCAAAATTCAGCCGAATGCTGCAGTGAAAATATGACCAAAGTCAAAAGGGGAACTGACTTATATCATGGACGAATTAAAGTTTGATTACAGATGATAATTTGATCTGGCTAGAGGAACTACCCACCATGATTTCGTATTCGCCCGGAGCATATTTCATCGTGTTGGATTCCTCACTGAAATATTGCAATTGCTCATAGGGCAACAGCAAGCTAATGGTAGTGCTGCTGTTTTTCTTGATGAATACCCGGTTGAAATCTTTCAATGCTATAAGCGGGAACATATGCGTGCTGTCGTTCAATTTTTTCAGGTATAACTGAGCAACTTCATCGCCATCGTATTGGCCGGTATTCGTTATCGTTACCCTTACTTGGTAAACGGCTTCGCGGTTTATGATCTGTGATGAAATCGACATGCTGTCGTATCGGAAATTGGTATAACTCAGTCCGAACCCAAAAGGAAACAGTGGTGTTTTTTCAGCATACCGGTATGTTCGGTTCTTCATGTCATAATTATCAAACGCCGACAGGTCATTTACCGAAGTATAAAAACTTACCGGTAATCTGCCAGCGGGGTTATAATCACCGAATAAAATATCGGCCAATGCATTTCCTCCTTCTTCACCAGGATACCAAGCATCAATGATGGCCTGGCAATTTTCTTTTTCCCAGTTGATCGAAACTGCACTGCCTCCTGTGAGTACCAATATGATCTTTTTTCCGGTATGGGCCAATGCTTTCAACATTTCCTGCTGATCTTTTGGAAGGTCGAGTGTGGTGCGATCTCCTTTATTGAAGCCCTCAATACCGGTTACTACATCCCCATCTTCTCCTTCCAGTTTCGCTGAAATGCCCGCCACAACTATTACCAGATCTGCCTTTGAGGCGATGGAGAGGGCTTTTTGCAGACTGTCTTTTTGTTCATTTGCATCTTTGTATTTGGATTCAGGTGTTTTGCAACCACTGGCAAAAAGAACGGAAGTGGATTTGCCAAGCTTTGAGCGGATGCCTGCTAAAAAACTAACCGGAGCAGCAGGAGTGCCGTTGTAATTGCCCAATAGCATATCGGTATTGTTAGCATAAGGGCCGATGATGGCCAGTGTACCTGCATTCTTTTTCAAGGGTAAAATATGATTGGCATTTTTTAACAGCACCATACTTTCCAGTGCAACTTGTTTGGCCATTGCTTTATTGGCCGGGGTATTCACATCTGCTAGTCCGAGCCCCAACCAAGGCTGTTCTCCCGGCGGATCGAACATACCCAGTTTGAAGCGGGTAAGCAACAAATGATAGACTGCCGTGTCAACCCTTGCCATCAAGGCAGGTTTTTTTAGCAGCAGTGTTTTCATAGCACCCATCTCGGGCCCGCAACTCAATTCACTACCCGCCATCAGTGATGCCAGTACAGCATCTTCGTTATTGGCATAGGTTTTATGAAAGCCCACCATATCAGAAATGGCCCAGCAATCGGTTACCACATGACCTTTGAATCCCCATTGGTCGCGCAGGATATCCCGCAATAAATTTGCATTGGCACAACAGGGAGTACCACTGTAACGGTTATACGCGCACATGACACCCTCTACTTTTGCTTTTTTTACCAGGGCTTCAAAAGCTGGTAAATAGGTTTCAAAAAGATCCTTCCGGCTTACGGTTACGTCAAAAGAATGTCGGGTTGCTTCGGGGCCGCTGCTCACAGCGAAATGTTTAGCAGTGGCTGCTACTTTCAAATATTTTTTATCATCACCCTGAAGACCCAGTACATAAGCCGTTCCCATTTTTGCAGTAAGTACAGGGTCTTCACCATAAGTTTCCTGTCCGCGGCCCCATCTTGGATCACGGAATATATTGATATTGGGCGACCAGAAGGTTAAGCCTTGATATTGTGCTGTAGCTCCATTTTTTCGAAGGGCATCATTATATTTTGCCCGGGCTTCAGTACTTACTATATCGCCCATTTTTTTGATCAGACTGGTATTCCAGGTAGCTGCCATGGCAATTGCCTGTGGAAAAACGGTAGCCAGTCCATTTCTGGCAACGCCATGCAAGGCCTCATTCCACCAATTGTAGGCAGCCATATTTAAACGGGGTATGGCCGGTTGGTTATATTGTAATAAAGCAACTTTTTCATCCGAACTAAGCTGTTGTAATAGGAGTAGGGTTCGATTCTCAAAATTCAAACTGGTATCGTGCACCTGGGTTGACTGGTTTTGTGCGAAGGAAGTTGTTGGCCACAAAACGCTGCTACAACAGTAAATGAAAACTAAGTATATAGTAGAATATTTTTTCATAAAATAAAAATACAGGATTTGCCTTGAATTTGAGGTGTTGAATAAAAACCACCCGAAAAGCACGCTAAAACTGAGAATAATAAGCTTTGTAAGCATTTAACTGGCACGGGTTCACCTTGAAAATCTATAAAAAAATTAATGTAAGATAAATACTACAAGACAATCATTGGCAGCACTACATAAAGAATATTGTCCAGCATGTATTTTTGTTTTGTCTTTAATCCATACCCTGATTTAGGACATTAATGAGATGAATTCGGAACCCTATTAAAACCGATAATTTTAACAAATATCGTGTGAAAACTTAAGTATGAAAAACCTTCGAATCCGGAGGTTTTTCATAATTTGAACCAGTATAGTATTGATTTACAGGCAGATTGAATAAAAATATTTTTTGAATGGGAAACAATCTAAAGGGCTTCTGAGCGATCAGGGCCTTTTTTATTTACAGTACGACCGAATAATTCTTACAATAACTTAGTTAATGCTCCTACAAATTTGGTTGAATTGTC
>CAIRHQ010000141.1 GCA_903878475.1 uncultured Bacteroidota bacterium
ATAACATGAAAAAATTAATTTTAAGTCTGTCATTGGTAGCGATCGCAGCATTATCTGCAAGCGCTCAAAAAGGAAAAAATGAAAGCGATGCTAAGAAAGTAACGTTTAGCGTAGCTGCTGACCTGGGTATCCCAGTTGGTGATCTGCAACCGTTTACAAGCTTTACTTATGGTGGAGATGTTCAGGTTGAATTTGCAGCTGCTTCTAATTTTGGAGTAACTGTAAGTGCTGGTTACCTTGGCTTTTCTGGTAAAAATGGAGTTACCATCAGTGGTGGTTTAGTTCCATTATTAGCTGGTGGCCGTTACTATTTTTCTCCAAAAGTTTACGGTAGCGCTCAGGCAGGTATGTCATTCTCTACTACCAGCGGTGGTGGTTCTGCTTTCACTTATGCTCCGGGTGTAGGTTTTAAGTTTGGTGGAAAAGTTGACCTGTTGGTAAAATACCAGTCTGCGTCTAAAAACGGCGTTGATAATTCATACGTTGGAGTTAGGGCTGGCATTAACTTCTAATCATATTTAAGTAGTTATAAAAAAACCTCCGGAATTCCGGAGGTTTTTTTATTTCAGTTCGCCGGTCAGATCAGTTTATGCTCATAAGCATATTTGATCAGCCCGATCACACTGGATGTATTTGTTTTGCGGAAAATATTCTTCCGGTGGTTTCGGCCAAGCTGGTATCGCTCTGAAATTCTAATCTGAAATTCTTTAGATATAAAATGCCGCTTCAAATCATTGAAGCGGCATTTCTATTTTTATAAACTTATCTTTTGTGGTTGAGGTGATTCCCGGTTATAGGCCCAGCACATCCTGCATGCTATACAGGCCTTTTTTACCAAACAAAAATTCTGCTGCCAATACCGCCCCTGAAGCAAAACCCTGCCGGTTATGCGCCGTATGGGTGATCTGTATATCATCAATGGGTGATTGATAGGTAACCGAATGGGTGCCCGGGGCCGGGTCAATGCGTTTGCTGATGATCGTTAGTTGCTCAGGTTTATTGCTTGCTTCATTGATCCATTCCTTTTTTCCGGGCAAGGCCTTCATTACTTGCTCGGCCAGGGTGATGGCTGTTCCGCTGGGGGCATCTTTCTTCTGGGTATGGTGTATCTCTTCCAACTGTACCGTATAGCCCGGTTGCCGGGCCATCAGTTCTGCCAGTTTCTTATTGAGTTCAAAAAAAATGTTCACACCAATACTGAAATTACTGGCATAGAGAAATCCGCCGTTTTTGTTTGTGCAGTCAGCGGTAATTTCATTCCATTGATCAAGCCATCCTGTACTACCGCTTACCACTGGTATCCCGGCATCGAAGCATTTCAAAATATTTTGTGGAGCACTGTGTTGGCCGGTAAATTCAATGGCTATATCGGCTAGTTGTAAATTTTCTTTGGTAAGGTCGGCCGTATTTTCGAGGTCGATCTTCAGGGTAACGGAATGGCCTTTTTCTAT
Source organism: uncultured Bacteroidota bacterium (assembly GCA_903878475.1). Taxonomy (GTDB): domain Bacteria; phylum Bacteroidota; class Bacteroidia; order Chitinophagales; family Chitinophagaceae; genus Ferruginibacter. The sequence goes on from CAIRHQ010000141.1 coordinate 1,452, forward strand.
AGCAATGGCTTCAATGGCCTTGCCCATTTTCCCGTATCCGATCAGTGCAATTTTCATGTTGAATGGTTAGCGTGTATAATTTTTTCCGATATGCATCACCAGACTGATGCCATTGGTATTGGCCATCGGACTAAAACCGGGTTTGATCTCGAGGCTGAGGTTATCGCTCACATCAAAAGTTTTTAAGTGTGCGTCTACGGTGGCATCAACAACATTGAGCCCCCAGAATATGAGAAAGAACAATGCTGAATAATCTACGTTCTGCCGAACCTGGTTCCTGAATGTCTTAATTCTATCGGGCTGACTTCTTACCGAGTAATAAGGCTCTGGGATCAGGTGGTCATTGCTGGTATCCAAGTCAATGGCATTGTTATAAGCATTTTTTGAGATCGTGTACTGCTTCATGTTATGGAAGAAGATGCCGGCGGTTACACCCAGCGCTCCATAAACGAGCGGGATCTTCCAGTATTTTTTATTGGTAGCCTGACCCCAACCGGGTATGATGGCTGAACGAACAATGGCGATGCGCGGACTGTATTTGCTTGACGTGTCGATCCTGGAAAATACCGATGGCTTCCCTTTTTTATCGGCCTTTACGGGCATGGTCTTTTGTGCAACAACCAGGTTGCCGTGAAACAATGCACACAACATAAAAATCGATAGGAGGGCTTTGGGCATTAGCTGACTTTGATATTCAGTTTTTCTAAAATGGCGTTTAACTCCTCCAGTGAGTAATATTCAAATAAAATATTACCGGTCCCTTTTTTACTGTGAGTCATTTTTACGCGCGTATTAAAATGAGAAGCTAAATTATCTTCAATCTTTTTAAAGGCAGGCGGAAGTGCAGGTTTTACCGCAACTTTAACAGTGTGCGGGGTATAAATATTCCGCACCAGTTCTTCGGTTTGCCTTACCGACAAACCTTTTTTCTTGATCTCACTGAAGATGAACAATTGTTTATCCACCATATCTACATTGATCAACGCGCGGGCATGTCCCATGCTGATCTGGTTATTGCGTACTGCAATCTGAATATCCGGAGGAAGTTTCAGCAGGCGGATATAATTGGCCACCGTACTTCTTTCCTTACCCATTCTTTCGGCCACCTGATCTTGTGTATAATCCAGTTCATCCATCAGGCGTTTATAACTGAGTGCGATCTCAATAGCATTCAGATTTTCACGTTGCAGATTTTCGAGCAACGATAATTCTAATAGTTGAATATCATTGGCCTGGCGGATATATACCGGAAGATCTTTTAATCCGGCTATCCTGGCCGCTCTGAACCTTCGTTCGCCGGCGATCAGACGATATTTGCCTGAAGGAAGTTTAGAAACCGTGAGCGGTTGAATGATATCGTGCATCTTGATAGAACTGGCCAGTTCACTTAATGCTGCATCATCAAAATCGTGACGAGGCTGTTTGGGATTCACTTCTATCTGGTCGAGCGGAACACGCAGTATAGCGGTAGATTGCTCTACCAACTCAGGCCTTAAATTGCCCGCAGTACTTTTCAGATCGGCATCAATGTTTTGCAACAAACTCCGGATCCCTTTTCCCAGCGCATCTTTTTTATTTTGTAAACTCATGTTGAATGAACGATTTGTATTTTCTGCATTCCAGCAAACTAACTATGAACTATAAACTATGAACTAAAAACTATTTAATCCAACACCCTATCTTCCTGACTGATCTTTGTCATATTGTTTTTCTGCAAGATCTCTTTGGCCAGGTTCAGGTAATTGATGGCACCCTTACTGTCGGCATCATACAGGATAACCGGTTTTCCGAAACTGGGCGCTTCACTCAGTCGGGTGTTACGGTGAATGATGCTGTTGAAAACGATGTCTTCAAAATGCCTGCGTACTTCACTTACCACCTGGTTGCATAAACGCAGTCGGCCATCGTACATGGTCATCAGTATTCCTTCTATCTTCAATTCGGTATTCAATCTGTTTTGAACGATCTTGATGGTGTTGAGTAATTTTCCCAATCCCTCCAATGCAAAAAATTCAGTTTGTACCGGCACCACCACACTATCAGCTGCCGTAAGTGCATTCACGGTGATCAAGCCCAATGAGGGTGAACAGTCGATCACAATAAAATCATATTCATCTCGTATCGGTTGCAGTATCTTCTTCAACACGGTTTCCCTGTTGGGATAATTGATCATTTCAATTTCGGCACCCACGAGGTCGATATGTGAAGGAAGCAGGTCGAGGTAAGGAATATCTGTTTTCAAGATCAGGTCTTTTGCCTTCGCCTCATTCACCATGCAATCGTACAAACTTTGAGTAATATTATGCAGATCGAATCCGGTACCGGTGGTACTATTTGCCTGCGGGTCTGCATCTACCAATAAGGTCTTGTATTCCAGCACAGCAAAACTTGCTGCCAGATTGATGGCCGTGGTTGTTTTTCCAACTCCGCCTTTTTGATTGGCTACGCCGATTATTTTTGCCATGAATATGCTCCCTGCGGGATTAATTTTAATTTTCTATGTTCCTTATTGAATCTTAATTATCAAATAGTTATCGTTTCTCCAATGCCAACAAATTTTAATTCTACTCCATTCGCATTAAAGAGTTCTTTGGCCCTGGCATGATCTATTTTAATATAGCCAAAGGTATCGTAATGTACAGGAATTACCTTATTTGTTTGAATCATTTTTGCGGCCTGTACGGCGTCTTCCATGCCCATGGTAAAATTATCTCCGATGGGCAGCAGGGCAAAACCGATCTCGGCAAATAGGGGGATCAATTGCATATCTAGGGTAAGGGCAGTATCGCCGCTATAGTAAAAATTTTGTTCATCATTCATGATGATAAAGCCCATGGGGTTGCCTCCATAGGATCCATCGGGAAGGGCAGAAGAGTGGATGGCATTCACACATTTTACGGTGCCAAAATCAAATTTCCATTTGCCACCGGTATTCATCGGGTGGTAGCGTTCAATGCCCTGGGCGGCAAACCACATGGCCACTTCATAGGCTGCAATGATGGTGGCTCCTGTTCTGCGGGCAATGGCAGCGGTATCGGCAACATGATCGCTATGCCCATGGCTCAGTAAGATATAATCCGCCTCAATGCTATTGATATCAATGCCTTTGGCCAGTTCATTGCCCGTAATAAAGGGATCGAACAAGAGTTTTTTTCCATTGACGGTTACCGAAAAGCAGGATTGACCATAATAAGTGAGTTCCATATCGTTTGATTTAGGGGAGTTTATATTTGAGTTGCAATTTAACCATTCATAATAAAATGAACCAATGCTTCGGCTTAATTGTTGTGTATAAAAGATACACTAATTTTTAATACGAATATATGATTACCATTATATGTGGCACCAACCGTACCGGCAGCAATACCCGTCAGGTTGCCCAAGAATACCAGCAGATGTTAAACGAGAAAGGGGTGGACTCGGTTCTTGCCAGTTTAGAATCTTTGGATCTTGCACTTGGGAAAGCAGCTTTTTTAAAATTTGAACAGGAAATATTGATGCCTGCCTCACATTTCATTATTATTGTGCCCGAATACAATGGCAGTTTTCCGGGAATATTGAAAATGATGATCGACAATAGCAACCCGGTTTCCTGGCATCATAAAAAGGCCTTGCTCACCGGAGTAGCTACCGGAAGGGCAGGAAACCTTAGGGGAATGGATCATCTGGCAGATATTTTGAATTATTTGAAAGTAACGGTACACCCTAACCGATTACCCATTTCAAGAGTAGATACCCTGCTGGATGCCGATGGAAAATTCATTGATGCGGGAAGCATCAGGGCCATCAATAACCAACTTAGTGAATTTATTCAATGGATGCCCACCGTTGATATTTTGCCACTAAAAATTATATAAAATATTACATGCGTACACCCCTTGGCGTTATCATCTTTGTTTCTCTGATCGGTTTGCTCGATACGTATGTATTCCAGGCCATTCGTTCCATCAGTGAAACGGCTACCCCTCGTACTAAGACCATCCTGTACACGATCTACTGGGGACTAACCGCACTCACCATCATTAGTTTTTTGTTGTTCGTGTATACCCCACCGGATTTTCTGGGGAAAAAGACACGCACATATTTATTTGCGATCCTGATCGGATTATTCTTTGCCAAACTGGTGGCTTCGGTATTTTTCCTGATCGATGATATCCGCCGTGGCTTTCAGTGGGCTGCCGGAAAATTAATTTATAATAATCCTGAACTGGAACAGATGAGCGGGGATGGGATCAGCCGGTCGGCTTTTTTAAGCTGGCTCGGATTGGTAGCCGGTGGTTCTTTATTCACTGGATTACTGTACGGTTTCAGCAACAAGTATAATTATCAGATCAAAAAAGTAAAGCTGGCGTTCGATAATTTGCCTCCTGCATTCAAAGGACTTCGCATCATCCATATCAGCGATATCCACAGCGGTAGTTTTACTGATAAGGCAGAAGTGATGAAGGGTGTGCAAAAGATACTGAACCAGAAAGCAGATATCATTTTATTTACGGGTGATCTGGTGAATAACCAGTCGGATGAAATGGACGACTATAAAGACGTATTCAATAAACTGCAGGCGCCCATGGGTGTGTACAGCACCTTGGGCAATCATGATTATGGTGATTATACCAGTTGGCCTAAGAATGGAATTACCAAAGAGCAGAACCTCGAGAACCTGAAAAAGACACATGCAGAAATGGGATGGCGTTTATTGATGAATGAGCATGTGGTATTGGAACGTGGGGGCGAATCAATTGCCCTGCTGGGGGTAGAGAACTGGAGTTCCAAAGCCAGGTTTCCAAAGCATGGAAGAATGGACCTGGCCCATCCCGGAACAGAAAAATATCTATTTAAAATTTTGATGAGTCATGATCCCAGCCATTGGGAATCTGAGGTACAACCAAAATATCCGGATATCGATCTGGTGTTGAGCGGACATACACATGGTATGCAGTTCGGTGTAGAGATCCCCGGTTTTAAATGGAGTCCGGTGCAGTATATGTACAAACAATGGGATGGTTTGTATGAAAAAGACAAACAGAAATTATATGTGAATCCGGGATTCGGATTTATCGGGTATCCGGGACGGGTAGGTATATTGCCCGAGATCACGGTGATCGAATTGATATAAAAAAAGCCCCGATGATCGGGGCTTTAATGTTATCTGAAACTTCTTCTTTCTTTCGGTGCGTAGATCCTTTTTCTTCCTTCTGCACGATCACTTCTTCCGCCTTCATCATTTGGTCTTTTGAATCCGCCGTCGGCTTCATTCATGCGGACGGTGCGGTTGTTGTACCGTTTACCATCAATGGCGCTGATCATCTTGCCGGCATCTGCTTTATCGATCTCGATCCAGCTGTTCATGTCGCGCATATCGATCTTGCCCAGCACTTCTTTTTTCAGGTCGCTTTCATCCAAAATGAATTGCAGGAAGCTGGCCTTATAAAATCCGTCCTTGGTACCCAGGTTCACAAACAGTCGGGTATAGCCGCTATCGCGTTTACCAAAACTGCGTTCTTTTCTTGATCCAGATTCAAATCCTTCTGGCCTGTTTTCTGTTCTTCTGTCGCCGCGAATTTCGCTTCTATTCAGGTCTTCGGCGTGCTCATAATATTTCAGGAAATGGTCAAATTCCAAAGCGGCTACACGTTGCAGTACTTCTTCTTTACTAACGTTGGCAAATTTTTCAACCAGGTCGGGTAAAAAAGTTTCATAATCGCCATGACTCATATCAGCTTGCATCAGTTTATCCATGAAGTGGAAGAACTGCTTGCGGCAAACATCTTTACCGGAAGGCACATCTACTTTATGGAAAATGGCATTGATCATTCTTTCTATCGATTTGATCTTATAGGTTTCACGACTATGGCAGATCGACAAACAGATACCCGTTTTACCGGCCCTGCCTGTTCTTCCGCTTCTGTGCGTGTAAACTTCCATATCATCGGGCAATTCAAAATTGATCACATGGGTGATGCCGTCTACGTCGATACCCCTGGCAGCCACATCGGTAGCGATCAGGAGTTGCAGACTTTTAGCACGGAACCGGCCCATCACTTTATCGCGTTGTTGTTGTGTAAGATCGCCATGCAGGGCCTCAATATCATAACCTGCTTTTGCCAAACGCTCGGATACTTCCTGAGCATCGGCCTTGGTGCGGGTGAAGATGATGCCATACATACCCGGATTAAAATCGATGAGTCGTTTTAATGATTCATAACGATGTTGTGCGGGTACTACTATGAATTGGTGATCGATATTCACATTGCCACTATTCTTTTTTCCTACGGTAACCTCTTTGGGGTTCTCCATATAGTTCTTCGAGATGGCCCTAACTTCGGGTGGCATGGTAGCACTGAATAACCAGGTGCTTTCGCGGTTGATGGTATTCTTCAATACAAAATCAATATCATCGCGGAAACCCATGTTCAGCATTTCATCGGCTTCATCCAATACCACATATTTTACTTTTTGCAGGTCGATGGCTTTGCGTTCGATCAGGTCGATCAGTCTTCCCGGAGTAGCCACTACGATATGTACACCTTTTTTAAGGTTACGGATCTGCATCATGATGGATGCACCACCATAAACGGCTTCACTGAAAACGCCCTTGCTGTGTTTTTTATAGGTGTCGAGATCATTGGTGATCTGTAAACACAATTCACGGGTAGGACAAACGATCAGTGCCTGCGGGTGACGCTGAGCGGGATCGATTAATTGTAATAAGGGAAATCCGAAAGCGGCAGTCTTGCCAGTTCCGGTTTGCGCCAGTCCGATAAAATCGGTAGTGCCAGATAATAATACGGGGATGGCTTTTTCTTGTATCGAGGTGGGTGTTTCAAATCCCAGGTCGGTAATGGCCTGTACTAATTGTTCGTTCAAGCCTAAGGCTTCAAATGCATTCATGAATGTTGTTTTGCGATAGCCACATGTGGTTTCCTAATATTTCGCCAAACGAAATAGTATCAGGATGTCATGCTTTTGGCCGTTGGGGAAAATTACAGGGACTTCAACATATCCCGAAGTGAAAATTGGTTTTCAACAGCAACTGAGCATGTCATGTAATTCTCAGTTTTTAAATATGGGCGCAAAGGTAGGTTATTTTTATTAGTATTCCACAGAAAGGGGCTTCAAACGTTTCAAAACAGCACGATATTTGGATATTATTACGTTATTTGCACCCTAATTTAACCTAGTTTATTTTTTTAAGGGGCATCTGTTTAACTCGTTTTTAACCTTAATTCTTCTGTATATGTATAAAATCTACATTTCGTTACTGGTTTTATTGGTACTGGTTTCATCTGCACAGGCACAAAAAGATAGTTTGTCGAAAGCCGATAAGGCTGCATTGGATTCTATGCTGAAGAATGATGAGTTTGTCAAGATGTTTCAGGAGAAAGATAAGAACAGTTTTGAGGTTAGTGTTGGAATGGGGAATGGATCGTTTAGTACTAAAAACAGAGCGGTTAATGCATCCGGCATGGTAAACCTCCTGGTATTTAACCCGTCGCTGGTTTACCGGTTGAAATCGGGTTTTAGTTTTGGGGTTACCGGCTTTCTGGTAAGCGATAGTGGCAAACTGGATCTGTATCAAACAGGGGTCAATGCTGCTTATGATTATGATGGAGATAAAGTGAAGACCGGTATTTCTTATACCCGGTATTTGAGCGACATGAAAAAGTACAACAGTAAATCCCTCTATCAAAATGATGTTTATGCTTATGTAAAAAAGGCCAGTGGAGCACTACAACCCGGTCTTTCTTTAGGATTTTCAAGTGGTAAGTTTAAGGAGATCGATATCATTAAAATAAAAAGACCCATCGTAGGAGATACCATTCGTGTAAAAGATTCTACCGATAATACTTCCCGATATTTTTCTGTATCACCTTCTGTTGAGCATGATTTCTATTTTTATAAATTGTTTGACAAAGGCGATGAATTCGATTTTGTTCCTGCCCTGATACTTAATGCCGGAATTGAAAAAGGCACCAGCGTTACCACCAATAAGTTATACCAGTTATTGATGAGCAAACGCAAAAGCCAACGGCAACGTAATGAGCCCAGCAATAAATTTGAATTACAATCGATTGCCTTATCGTTGGATGGCACTTATGGTATTGGTAAATTCTTTCTGCAAACGAATTTGTATTTTGATTATTACCTGCCCAGTACTACTACGAAGCGCTTGAATGCTTTTTATACTATTACTGCAGGGCTTAGTTTTTAATGGGCCTACATTAACAAATAATTAGAATCCTTTTTCCTTTGTTGGCATATTCCTTGAGTCCTTATATAAAACTAAAATCAATTTTATGAAAGTAAAACTTCTGACCATCGTAATGGTTTGTTTCATCAGTTCATCAGCATTTTCACAAAGTTTCAAAATCGGCCTAAAAGGCGGAACCACCATCAATAAGCTCACCGGTAAATCGTTCAGCGAACAATTTAGTTTCGGGTATCATTTGGGTGGATTTGCCACCATTGGCATCGGTAAAAAATTCGGTATCCAGCCCGAGGTATTGTTTAATCAGGTAAATACGGATACTTCCAGTGCCTTCAGTTCGGTATATCATTTTAATAAGCTGGGGAAAGTGAAACTGAGTTATCTGAGTATTCCGCTATTGTTGAATATCAATGCCAATAAATTTGTTACGTTTCAGGTAGGTCCACAGTTTGGCTTCTTAATGAACAAGGGCAATAGCCTGGTACAAAATGGTAAGAATGCTTTCAAAAGCGGCGATCTGAGTATGCTGGCCGGCTTACAACTGAACATCTCACATATCCGATTATATGGCAGGTATGCGATAGGGTTAAGCAATATCAATGATATTGATAATGCTGAAAAATGGAAGAACCAGAGTTTTCAACTGGGTGTAGGACTAACGTTATAATTTAAAATTCGGGGATATTACATAAAACTTTTCTGGGGCATAGCTTCGGGAAAGTTTTTTTTATTTGGGGAAAGTCTGGCTAAGGACGAATTACGGTTACCGTACCATCCGCATTCCATTTAATAATGGAAGAAGGCAATGAAGGGTTGATATCATCTTGCCTGTGTTTCACGATATAATCAACTCCATTCTTAATTACGAGATCAATATCTTCAAATAAAGCCGGAGGCGGATATCCCGAGATATTGGCCGAAGTGGATACGATGGGTTTTCCGAAAGCTTCAATAAGTGCCAGACAAAAAGGGTCTTTGCAGATGCGGATGGCGATGGTGCCATCTTGTTGTATCATATTTTGTGCAACGCCTTTTCCGCCTTCATAAATAAATGTAGTGGGGTGGTGTACGCCCTTGATATAATCAAATACTTGAACGTTGGTTTGTGACACATAGCGGGGAATTTCCTGTTCATCGGCCAATAATACGATCATGCTTTTTTCATCCGATCTTTTTTTAAGTCGGTAGATAGAAGCAACAGCTTCTGCATTGGACGCATCGCATCCAATACCCCAGATGGTATCGGTGGGGTACAGGATCAGTCCACCGTTATGCAGCACATCCAGACAAGCAGCTATATCGTCACTGAAATTCATTATACAAAATTCAATATTTTTCCGAATATATTTTGATTTTTTATTGTTGATCAATATTACCGTTGAGTTCCTTTAGATCGATTGCTGCAATTGGGAAGACGCACCAGCATATTTTTCACTTCCGGCATTTCTTAAAATTACGAAGCTTTTCAACATGCTTTTATATGCTGTAGTAATCAATGTTCAGTCATCTTATCTTGAACAGTATTTACTGCAATTGCTGTTATTTACTATGTTTGCTAAAATTTCAGCTATGGAACTTATAACATTGATCACGGAAGCATGGGCTGATCGTGCATTATTGAAAGAAAGCCGTTATTCGGATGCGGTAAGGGCTGTAATTGAGGAGGTGGATAAGGGCAGGTTGCGTACGGCATCACCTGCGGGTGATGGTTGGCAGGTAAATGAGTGGGTAAAGCAGGCTATATTAATGTATTTCGGTATCCAGCAAATGGAAACCTATGTATTGCCGCCATTTGAGTTTTATGATAAGATGAAATTAAAAAGCGATTATGCGGCACTGGGGGTTAGGGCGGTGCCCCATGCGGTGGCTCGTTATGGTGCTTATCTGGCAAAAAATGTAGTGTTGATGCCTTCTTATGTAAATATTGGCGCTTATGTAGATGAGGGAACCATGGTGGATACCTGGGCTACGGTGGGTAGTTGTGCGCAAATTGGCAAGGGTGTACACTTAAGCGGTGGGGTAGGTATTGGCGGGGTGTTGGAGCCATTGCAAGCGAGTCCGGTCATCATTGAAGACGGATGTTTTATTGGTAGTCGTTGTATCGTGGTAGAGGGAGTAAGGGTAGAGAAAGAAGCGGTGCTGGGTGCCAATGTGGTACTTACGCAAAGCACCAAGATCATTGATGTTAGCGGTGCGGAGCCGATCGAATACAGGGGTAGGGTACCGGCAAGATCGGTGGTGATACCCGGATCATATACCAAACAATTCCCAGCCGGGGAGTATGGTGTGGGTTGTGCGTTGATCATTGGTCAGCGTAAACCTTCTACAGATCTAAAGACCAGTTTAAATGATGCCCTGAGAGATTTTAATGTTTCGGTTTAGCATCGTATATTTGCGCTCCGGTTTTTAAAAGCAGACTATTTCCTGAATATCTGCTAAAATTTGAAGAACGGTATTATGCCCAGGTGGCGAAATTGGTAGACGCACTGTGTTCAGGTCGCAGCGTTCGCAAGGATGTGCTGGTTCGAATCCAGTCCTGGGCACAAGACTAGAGTTAAGGTAATCTCCA
>CAIRHQ010000142.1 GCA_903878475.1 uncultured Bacteroidota bacterium
ACCAGCACCAGTACTACCAATGCTTCGGTATGTAACAATCACTTGCCCTATGTTTGGAACGGAAATAATTATAATGCTTCGGGAACCTATACCGTTACGCTCATCAATGCCGCGGGTTGCGATTCGGTGGCTACACTGAATTTGTTAGTGAAGGCTACCAGCACCAGCACTACCAACGCTTCGGTTTGTAATAATCATTTGCCTTATGTATGGAATGGAAATAATTACAATGCTTCCGGCACCTATACCGTTACGCTCATCAATGCCGCGGGCTGCGATTCGGTGGCCACATTGAATTTGTTAGTGAAAGCCACCAGCACCAGCACTACCAATGCTTCTGTATGTAACAATCACTTGCCCTATGTGTGGAACGGAAATAATTATAATGCTTCGGGAACCTATACCGTTACGCTCATTAATGCGGCTGGCTGCGATTCTGTGGCTTCTTTAATATTGCAGGTGAATACCACCAGTACCAGCAACACCAACGCCAGTGTGTGTAACAACCTCTTGCCTTATGTATGGAATGGCAATAATTACAATAGTTCAGGCACATATACGGTTACGCTTGTGAATGGAGCCGGCTGCGATTCAGTAGCTACGCTTATCTTATTGGTAAAAGCTACCAGCGCCAGCACCAGCAATGCTTCGGTATGCAGTAACCTGCTTCCTTATGTATGGAACGGAAATAATTATAATGCCTCCGGCACCTATACCATAACGTTAGTGAATGCCGCTGGATGTGATTCTGTGGCCACCTTAATTTTATTGGTTAAAGCTACATCTGCCAGCAGTACCAATGCCAGTATTTGCAGCAACCTGTTGCCCTATGTTTGGAACGGAAATAATTACAATGCTTCGGGTACCTATTCGGTAACCTTTATCAATTCTGTTGGCTGCGATTCTGTAGCTACACTGATCTTGTTGGTAAAAGCTACTACAAGCAGTACCACCAATGCCAGCGTATGTAATAACCACCTGCCCTATGTGTGGAACGGAAATAACTATAATACTTCGGGTACTTATTCGGTTACCCTGATCAATGCAGCAGGCTGCGATTCTGTTGCCACATTGAATTTACAGGTCAACAGTACCAGCAGCAGCACCACCAATGCTTCAGTATGCAGCAATCTATTGCCCTATGTTTGGAATGGCAATAACTATAATGCATCGGGTACCTATACCGTAACCTTAGTTAATGGAAGTGGTTGCGATTCGGTAGCTACCCTCAATTTATTGGTAAAGGCTACATCTGCCAGTACCACCAATGCCGCTGTATGTAATAATCTATTGCCCTATGTTTGGAATGGCAATAACTATAATGCTTCGGGTACCTATACCGTTACCTTGCTGAACTCAGTGGGCTGCGATTCGGTAGCTACCCTGAATCTGCAGGTGAAACTAACTACCACTAGCACCAGCAATGCCAGCATCTGCAGCAACCTACTGCCTTATGTGTGGAACGGAAATAATTATAATGCCTCGGGTACTTATAGTATAACCTTTGTGAATAGTGCCGGTTGCGATTCAATTGCTACACTTAACTTACTGGTGAAATCAACCAGCAGCAGTACCACCAATAAAGCAATTTGCAGCGCCAGTTTGCCCTATATCTGGAATGGCAATAGCTATAATACAGCGGGCACGTATAGTGTAGTGCTGGTAAATGCCGGGGGCTGCGATTCTACAGCCACACTGATTTTAACCATATCCTCCAGCACCGTAAGCAGTACCGGCATTACTGTTTGTAATAAGAATTTGCCTTACCGATGGAATGGCAATAATTATAATGCGGCCGGTGTGTATACCGTAACCCTGGTCAATGCTGTGGGTTGCGATTCTATTGCAACTTTAATACTAGGCGTAATATCTGGTTCCAGCAGTACCACCAATACAACGATCTGTAGTTCCGTGCTGCCGTATAGTTGGAATGGCCGACTCTACAATGCTACCGGTAATTATAGTGTAACCCTGATGAATGCAGCGGGTTGCGATTCGATAGCCAATCTGGCACTTACCGTTAAACAGGTTGTATCACCTTCTCCATTTTTGGGAATCGATACCAGTCTTTGCCCTATGGAGTCGCTGGTATTATATCCAGGTCTGTACGACTCATATTTATGGCAGAATGCCAGCACGCTTCCCCGCCTCACGATAACACAAGCGGGGTATTATTCTGTAACGGTTAATAATGTAAATACTTGTCCGCAGGCCGTTGGCATTCGCGTAAATTATTATACCGATTGCGACGATATTTATTTCCCCGGAGCCATTACCCCCAATGGAGATGGCCGCAATGATAAATTTGGAGCACTCGGCAATTTAGGCGCCATCACTGATTATAGTTTATACATCTACAATAAATATGGTGAGCTGGTATTCACCACCCGCGATCCGCTTGAACGCTGGGATGGCATGTATAAGAACAAGTTGACTGGAAATACCAGTTATGTATGGTATGCCAAATACCTGTTGAACCGGAGGGTGAGTAAAATGCAGAAGGGGAATTTGATCTTGTTGAGATAAGGGGAGGGTTTAAAGGTTTAAGGTTTAAGGTTTAAGGTTGGTTGAGGAGTTGAGAAGTTGAGGGGTTGAGGAGTTGAGGGGTTGAGGGGTTGAGAAGTTTAGGAGTTGAGCGCTGTAACTGATTTATGATTGCGATGCTATATAAAAATTTTGAGTTGATTGGTTTCCGAATAAGTGCAGACTGTTCGCTAAACCCCTCAACTCCTCAACTTCTCAACTCCTAAACCAGTTTTTCCAACTCCTAAACCAGTTTTCCCAACTCCTAAACCAGTTCGACACCGATGCCTCGCCGCAACATTCCCATATCGCCCGGTTTATCTCCCGAAAATTCGCTGAAGACATTGGTGGAGAACCGTACCGTATATAATCTGGAACATTGCGAACTAAATTTATTTGAGACTTACCAACAATCGGCCCTGGTTCCTTTAAAATTCAATGACCTGGTAGTGACCAGTATGTTGAAAGGGAAAAAAGTAATGCATTTGTTCGATAAGGAAGGGTTTGATTATTTACCGGGCGAGTCGGTGATCATTCCTTCTAATATTGAAATGAAGATCGATTTTCCGGAAGCTACACTCGATAATCCTACACAGTGTCTGGCGCTGGCCATTGAAAGTAAAAAGATAGAAGATACCCTGAATTTTCTGAATGAGAAATATCCAAAGGAGGGACAAAATAATTTCTGGAAACTGGATGAAAATAATTTTTTCTTTGAGAACAATGAGGAAATGGCAGGACTGATCAATAAGATCATTCAGATCTGCAGGAGCAGTTCAGTTTTCAAAGACGCGCTGGCCGATCTTTCGTTGCAGGAACTGCTGGTAAAGATTGTTCAGTCGCAAACCCTAAAAGGGATCGACCGCGACAATGTTAAGATGTCTAATCCATACCTGGCTCAGATCATTGATCTGATTAAGGCCAATCTTACTGAAAAGATAAAACTCAAGACCATTGCCGATCGTTCGGGCATGAGTGCTTCATCCATGTACCGCTTATTTAAAAATGAGTTGGGTATTAGTCCGGTAGAATTTATCCTGATGGAAAAAATAAAGATCGCCAAGCAGTATTTGTCGGATAAGCATGTGTACATCAAGAATGTATCTTATGAGGCAGGTTTTGAAGACAGCAATTATTTTATCCGCGTCTTTAAACAATACGAGGGCATCACGCCCAAGCAATACCAGCAGCTGCTGCATAAAAAAGAAAATTAATCTGCTGAGAACCTTACCGGTTCCATATCAAGCAGTTCTTCTTCGGTCAATAATCTCGACTGTGTTATAAATCTAAATCCCGATGGGATCTCTAATGAAAAGCTGGAGCCTCTTCCTTTGCTGATGTGGATGATGAGCTGGGTATGTTTCCAGTATTCAAACTGATCCTTGCTCATCCAAAATTCACAATCTTCTATTTGTCCGATGCACACATCGATCTGTCCCAGTTTAAAATCACCTTTTTCAAAACACATAGGTTGCGATCCATCACAGCATCCACCACTTTGGTGAAACATCAGAGGCCCAAACTGTATTTTCAATGATTGGATCATTGCAGCTGCTTCCGGGGTGGCGATTACTCTGGGTTCCATATGTTACAAAAATAAGTCGGTAAGGAATCCCTTACCGACTTGGGTTTGATTTTTCAAAAATTAATTAAAAGAAGCCTAATTTTTTCTTATCGTAAGAGATCAGCATATTTTTAGTTTGACGATAATGACCCAGCATCATCAAATGGTTCTCTCTTCCGAATCCGGATTTTTTATAGCCGCCAAATGGAGCATGAGCAGGGTAGGCATGGTAGCAGTTTACCCAAACCCGTCCGGCCTGTATGGCCCTTGGTACCTGATACAATTCATGAGCATCCCGTGTCCAAACTCCGGCTCCTAATCCATACATGGTATCATTGGCAATAGCAATGGCTTCTTCGGTTGTTTTAAAAGTAGTTACACAAACAACAGGTCCAAAGATCTCTTCCTGGAAGATGCGCATCTTATTATGTCCCTTGAACAGGGTAGGTTGAATATAGTAACCGCCAGCTAATTCACCATCAAGTTTTTGTACATCACCACCGCAAAGTACTTCGGCACCTTCTTCCACACCCAGCTTCAGGTAGGATTGAATTTTTTCGTACTGATCATTAGAAGCCTGAGCGCCCATCATGGTACTGCTATCAAGCGGGTTACCCATTTTTATGGCCTTGGTACGTTCTATTACGCGACTCATGAATTTATCATAGATACTTTCGTGTACTAATATCCTAGAGGGACAAGTACAAACCTCACCCTGGTTCACGGCAAATAGCACGGCACCTTCAATGGCTTTGTCGAAGAAATCATCATCGGCATCTGCAATAGAGGGAAAAAAGATATTGGGCGATTTGCCACCCAGTTCCATGGTAACAGGGATCAGGTTCTCTGAGGCATATTGCATGATCAATCTGCCGGTAGTTGTTTCTCCGGTAAATGATACTTTAGAAATTCTTGGTGATTGAGCCAATGGTTTTCCTGCTTCTGGTCCGAACCCGCTTACCACATTCAGCACACCTGCAGGTACCACATCTTTCAGCAGTTCCATCAGGCACATGATAGATGTAGGTGTTTGTTCGGCGGGTTTTACCACTACACAACATCCGGCGGCAAGGGCAGGTGCAATTTTCCAGGTAGCCATTAAGAGCGGAAAATTCCAGGGAATGATTTGTCCTACCACGCCCAGCGGCTCATGTAAACAAATGCTAACAGTATTTTCATCATGTTCTGAAATACTTCCTTCTTCAGCCCTGATTACGCCGGCGAAATACCTGAAATGATCAATACATAAGGGAAGATCCACATTCACGGTTTCGCGTATGGGTTTTCCATTATCGATGGTTTCAATTACGGCCAGATGTTGAAGGTTGGCTTCCAGTACATCGGCAATTTTGTTTAAGATGCTAGAGCGGTAAGCAGCCGAAGTCTTGCTCCAGGTAGCAAATGCTTTGTGCGCTGCATCCAGGGCCAGCTCAATATCTTCTTTGCCTGAGCGGGCAGCTTGGGTAAATACTTTTCCATCTATCGGACTGGTATTATCGAAATACACTCCACCAACTGGAGGAACAAATTGCCCTCCGATGAAATTATCATACCGGGGCTTGAAAACAGGTTTTGTAGACATAGCAATCATTTTAGTGTGCCTTAAAGTTAAATCTTAACCTAAGTTCAGGAATAGCATTTTTCAGTCAAATGATAGCAGCGTTGAAAAATTTGTGCCATGAAAGCGTGTAGTGATATCACTACTTTCTTTATGTTTAAATTTTGTAATATTGCAGCATATAATTTATGCTAGCATCCATATCTATCCTTGGCTTTATCTTGTCTGTTCTTTTATTGTATTTTAATGCACGTAAGTTTAAATCGGCTATATACCTTGGAGGTTTTTTCCTCAGTATCAGTTTGTATGGGCTTGTTCAATATTTAGTGCTGGATTCTAAATCAGTATTCCTGGTTAGTATATTTTACACCAATTTTTTCTTCATTACCTATCTCGCAGGTCCAATGCTGTATTGGTATGTGCGAAGCTTTTTAACCGATAATCCCCGGCTTAAAAGATCTGATATTTGGCATTTATTGCCGGCGATCATTCATTTAATAGCATCCTTGCCTTATATATTTAGTTCATACAACTATAAAGTACAAATTGCCGAAGCAATCGTTAAGGATCCTAGTTTTTTAGGAACATATCATGCAACATTTTTGTCGGAGATATTTTCGCTTAACGTTTTGTATTTAAGTCGCCCGGTACTTGTTTTAGTATATACCATTTGGTCAATCGTGATCTTCATTCGTTATTTGATCCGCAAAGAACAGTTGAAAATCTTCTCTAATCAGCGTTATGTGGTAAAATGGTTGTCTGTGTTATTGGGATTTCAGTTAATCATTATCCTGGTGTATTTAGTATCCATGTTTCAGACTGTACTATGGGATTCTAAAGTATTTCTTACCCTGAATATTGTGCAGGTGCTGTCGGGTATCGTGTTTTTGATTTTGTTGATTTCGCCATTATTTTTCCCAGGTATTTTATATGGGATGCCGATTGTTCCCGAGCAAGTTGTAGAAGAAGATGAAATTAGTGGAGGGAATACAAGCCTACAATCAGGAGGGAAAAAGAGCGCATTGCATCTTGAAGAAGATTATTTATCAGCCATTGATGAAAAAGTTAATGGATATATGGAGGAATTAAAACCGTATCGTACAACAGATCTTAATTTGTTGAAATTTTCGGTAATGCTGCAAGTGCCTGCACATCATTTAGCCTATTATTTTCGGTATAAGAAAAATGAGACTTTTCATCAATTCAGGGATGAGTGGCGGGTGAAGTATGCAAGAAATCTTATGGAAAATGGGCTGGCAAATGGACTTACCCTTGAGGCAATAGGTTTGCAATCCGGATTCCCCAACCGCAATAGTTTTTTAATTGCCTTCAAGCGAATAGAAGGTGTATCTCCCAATGCATTTGTGTCTAAAATCTCTGTTTAGGCCTATTATTTACTCAGGTAATTTCACTTGATTAGTTTTTTTAGAAACAACTAACTTTACCTGACAAATAATTATCACATGAAGAATTTCCTGCTCCCTGTATTGTTATTGTTGTTCATCAATGCTACTGCACAACAAAAGAAGCCGCTCGACCATACCGTTTACGACGGATGGAAAAGCATCGGTGAAAAACTGATCAGTCATGATGGACAATTTGTAGTGTATACCATCAATCCGCAGGAAGGAGATGGAGAACTCGTAATCCAAAACCCCGCAACCAAGTTTAAAAAATCCATTGCCCGTGGCTATAATGCTGTGATCACGGAAGATAGCCGTTACCTGGTATTTAAGATCAAACCATTGTTTCAGGATACCCGGCAGGCTAAGATAAAAAAGAAGAAGGCAGATGAAATGTCCAAGGATACCCTGGCCATCATTGAACTGGGTAAAGAAGATATCCTGAAGATACCCCGCGTAAAAAATTATAAAACTGCGGAAAAAGGTTTTGGATGGATCGCCTATCAACTGGAAAAACCCCTGCCCGATACGGCAAAAAAGACAAAGCCTGTATATGATTCTGCAAAAGCAAAAACTGATCGTCTCGTTAAACTAGCGGATTCGGTTATACGCCATTCCATCGATTCCATTAAGGGAAAGATCAGCGATGAATCCCTTGTACAGGCTGCTCAAAAAGCCGCTAATGCCATCATAAAGAGTGCTGATCTGGATAGGGAATATGGAAATGGGGTAGATGCTGAAGGCGATGAAACTGCTGGAGGCGCTGCTGCAGACGGAACTGATCTGGTGCTTAGAAATACTGCAGATAACACTACAAAGATTTTTAAATCGGTCACCGAATATTATTTTGATAAGCAAGGTTCCCGATTGCTGATAGAAACTAGTAAAGACAGCAAAGACAGTACCAGCAAGGCAAAACTATTGGTGCTGAATTTGATTGCCGGAAAAATTGATACCGTGATGAAGGGATTTAATGATAGTAAAAATTATGCATTCGACGAAACTGGCCGCCAACTGGCCTTTGTAGCCGAACGCGATAGCAGCGCAAAATCATTATCGAAATTCTATGGGCTATGGTATTATCGTACGGGGGTAGACAGTGCCGTTTTACTGCTTTCTAAAAATTCCCCTGGAATGAAACCCGGCTATTCCGTTAGCGAAAATGCCAACAACAGTTTCAGTAAGAACGGAGAAAAATTATTTTTCGGAACGGCCCCCATCAAAGCACCAAAGGATACCAACCTGGTAGATTTTGAACTGGCCCGTGTAGATGTTTGGAACTATCAGGATGATTACCTGCAACCCCAGCAATTGAAGCAGCTCGACAATGAACTGAAAAGGAGTTATGTGGCCGTGATCAAACCCGGTGCAGGAAATATGGTTCAGTTGGGTGCTGAAGATGCAGAACGGGTCACGCTGGTGAATGAAGGCAATGCCGACTGGGTATTGGCCGAAAGTACAAAAGGAAATCGTATAGAATCGCAGTGGACAGGCAGGACAAAATCAAATGCCTATATCATCAGCACCCTCGATGGCAAACGGATACGCATACTCGCAGATTCCTATGCCAATGTGGATGCCTCACCCATGGGCCGCTATGCGTACTGGTACGATCTCGTAGCTAAACAATATTTTACCTATGAACTGGCTACCGGCAAAACCCGGAATATCTCTTCTGGCATAAAATTCCCATTATACGATGAGGAGAATGATGTGCCCGATCTTGCCGGTCCTTATGGCGCAATGGGCTGGCAGGAGGGAGATAGTGCCCTCTATATCTATGATAAATACGATATCTGGAAAACTGATCCTGCCGGTGTATTTACTGCCAGTCCTATATTTGAACAGATCGGCCGCAAACAACAATACGTGATCCGTTATATCCAAACCAATAGGGATGAACGATTTTTAACCCACAAGCAAGACCGGATCTATCGCTTCTTTGATAAACAACAAAAAGGATCAGCACTGCTGGCATCCTGCTTTGAATGTTTCGATCTTTTTCACTTACAATTGACTGACGAAGGGAAGCTGAGCAATATGCATCCCGTGGCCTATAATAATGTGGTGAAGGCTAAGAACAGCATCAATTGCATGTTCAGTATGGAGAATTTTGCCAGTTCACCTGATCTTTATTTCGGAACGATCGTGGATGGCAAGCCCGAGCGACTTACCAATATCAATCCGCAACAGGATACATACAATTGGGGTACTGCCGAATTATTTAAATGGAAAACATACAGTGGCAAACAATCCACCGGTCTCATATACAAGCCGCAGGGTTTTGATCCAACGAAAAAATATCCGATGATCAGTTATTTCTACGAAAAACTATCTGATGGATTGCATACTTATATTCCACCCGCACCCACCGCCAGCAGACTCAATATCTCATTCTTTGTGAGCAGGGGTTATGTGGTATTTGCACCCGATATCGCCTATGGTACCGGACATCCGGGAGAAGATGCCTATGATTATATCGTGAGTGGTGTACGTGCTGTAGTGAAATTGGGTTTTGTTGATAGCACCAAA
>CAIRHQ010000143.1 GCA_903878475.1 uncultured Bacteroidota bacterium
AGTATATCTTTTCCGATAAAAGTTTTGTCCGACACTTTCACCACTTTCATGATGCCGCCCTTGGTAAATGCGATGATATCATCCAGGTCGGACACTTCGGCCACGAACTCATCTTTCTTTAATCCGGTACCAATGAACCCGTCGGCATAATTCACATACAGCTTGATATTGGCAATCGCCACTGATTTGGCCTGGATCGTATCGAATAACTTCACCTCAGTTTTCCTTTCCCTTCCCTTGCCATATTTCTTTAACAGATTCTCATAATAAGCAACGGCATAATCGGTCAGGTTAGCCAGATCAAATTTAACTTGCTTGATATCAGCTTCCAGCCCCTTGATCTGCTGGTTCAGCTCATCGATATCCAGTTTATAGATTCTGCGTACAGGCTTCTCCGTTAATTTTACAATATCTTCCCGGGATATTTCTCGTTTCAGCAATTTTTTGAAAGGCGTAAAGGCCACATCAATGGCCAGCAGCACTTTTTCCCAGGTTTCATGCTTCTTCTCCAGTTCTTTGTATATCTTTTCTTCAAAGAAGATCTTTTCCAGTGAAGTGTAATGCCATTTCTCCATGAGCTCGGCCAGCTTGATCTGCAGCTCTTTCTGTAATAATTCCTTGGTATGTTCGGTGGCATACTTCAACAGCTCCTGAACACCCAGGAATTGTGGCTTATTATCCACGATGACACAGGCATTAGGCGAAATACTCACTTCGCAATCGGTAAATGCATACAAGGCATCGATGGTGATATCGGGTGAAATACCCGCAGCCAATTCTATGATGATCTCTACCTCAGCAGCCGTATGATCAGATACTTTTTTTACTTTAATTTTTCCCTGGTCATTGGCTTTCACAATACTCTCCATCAATTGCGTGGTAGTAACGCCATAGGGTACACTTTTTATCAGCAGCGTTTTTTTGTCCTGCTCTTCTATGATGGCACGCACCCTTATTTTACCGCCTCGTTTGCCTTCACTGTAATTGCTGGCATCCATGATACCTCCTGTTTGAAAATCGGGAAGTATTTCAAAACGCTTACCGCGTAAGCATTTGATGGAGGCCTCAATCAGTTCACAAAAATTATGGGGAAGAATTTTTGTGGCCAATCCTACCGCAATACCTTCTGCTCCCTGTGCCAGGAGCAGCGGGAATTTCATGGGAAGCGTAACCGGTTCATTTTTTCTACCATCGTAGCTAAGTGCCCATTCGGTGGTCTTGCTGTTAAAAGCAACTTCCAGAGAAAATTTGCTCAAACGGGCCTCAATATATCTGGAAGCAGCAGCTTCATCTCCTGTGCGAACATCACCCCAGTTACCCTGGGTTTCAACGAGCAGGTCTTTTTGTCCGAGGTTTACTAAAGCATCTCCAATGGAAGCATCTCCATGCGGGTGGTACTGCATTGATTGTCCGATGATATTGGCCACTTTATTAAAGCGGCCATCATCCATTTCCTTCATGGCGTGCAGGATCCGGCGCTGCACCGGCTTTAATCCATCTTCAATGGCAGGCACGGCTCGCTCCAGTATCACATAACTGGCATAATCCAGGAACCAGGTTTTATACTGTCCCCCGATACCGCTATCGGTATGGGCATACGCTTCATTATTTTTACTCTTCGCCATTATTTATGCATCATTTGAACTTATACTATTATTCTTCCTCTACCCTTTACCGTTATTTTTTTCCAATCTCTCCCAGGTGCGTGAATTTAAATCCTTCTTCATATTTTAATCCGTACCCAAAGAAACGGTCCATCGACGCATGGCCAAATATGATGGCTCCTGCAAGATAAAGGCCCCATGAAGGCCATATACATCCGGTTAAAAACAACAAGACTGCTATCCCTTTATGATGAAACAGATTATAACTGAAAGCTCCTACCCGATTGCCGGCCAGGTATCCGATCATGCTGATATCTGGTCCCAGGGCCAAGATGAGGTAAACCCACCAGCTAACCTGTACGCTGTATAATGCATACACCGCAAGTAACAGCATTGCCAGTTCTTCCAGTTTTAAAATTATTTTCATTCAGTTATAGTTTCATCATGTTCTGGAAACATTTTTCCTGGTAGTTTGATCTCAAAATCTTTCATATTGCCAGCATTTCCCTGAACATCAAAGATTCCTTGCCCGATCATCCATTTGATCCTCCATAACAAATACGCATCTCCGGTCAATTCTTTTTCCTTGTTCAGGAACTGGTGAATGACCTTACTGGCTTTCTGCCAGTCGGTACTGCTATATTTTTTTATGGCTGCATCATAGTAGTCAGCATCTGCCTGCATTAGTTTTTTCCCACCTTCCAATAATCGAACTCCCCTTGATTCATTACAAAGTTTTGTCCATTCATCCGGATCCACTTCAAATTCGCTGAGGGTGATCTCACGGGCCAGCTTACGGGCTTTTAAAAATTCTTTTGCAGGGATCTCAAACAGGTTATTGGGATAAAAAATATTTCCTTTTTCATTGATAAAGGGCAGGTTGTTTAGGTACAGAATAAAGATCCTGCCCTGGTATTCTTTTAACTGACTCATCAGCCAGTAATACCCGCATACATCATGTTTGTTTTGAGCGGCCCATATCCAGATCACCTCATTTTCATCGGCATTCAGCCGGGAGATCAGATCGGTTACCAGTGCCGTATCATCTGCTGTTTCACGATCAGCCAACCCATCATAATCACCTCCTTCCAGCACTTCGCGCCACCATTGTTTTCTCGTCTGCCGGCCCTCTTCGGTATAAATATCAGCAATAGGCCCTACAGCAAGGTCATCTTGTATCTGCACAATGTCGCCGGAAAAATTTTCATCCAGTTCAAAACTTTTTTGCAAGGCTTCAATATCGGCTTGCTGAAAAACTATGTGTACCATGGGTAATTAATAATTAAGAATTAGTAATTAAGAATTAGGGGTCGATAAGGATTTTTGCTTGGTGGTTTTAAGAATGCTTGTCAGAATTTTGATGATTTCATCACAATCTTTCAAAATTGAATTAGCCAATTCTGTTTCAAGCAAACAACTTTCTTTCAACAAACGTATCCAATATCCGGCTTCCCTTGCTTCTTTATAAGCGATCTCCAGTTTATAAATAAAATCCTTTCTCGACGAACCTCCCATTGCCTCTTCGGTATTGGCACCAACAGATGTTCCACTTCGCAATAATTGCAGTGCCAATTCCCGTTCAACCTTATTATTCCTCAAGTATCCAAACAACTTAACTATTCTTAAACTAAATTGAAATGTTTTTTCAATGATCACATTCTCAGTCTTCATGGCTCCACAATTATTAATTCTTAATTCTTAATTATTAATTTCTAATTAAACCTCATTCCGCTAAATCCAACTCCACCTTCAAGTTTTCAATGATAAAGTCCTGCCTTGAAGGTGTGTTCTTTCCCATATAATATTCCAGCAATTGTTGGATATGCGTATCGGGCAATAACATCACCGGCTGCAATTTCATATCAGAATTGATGAAACGGGCAAACTCTTCCGGACTGATCTCTCCCAATCCTTTAAACCTTGTGGTCTCAGGTTTATTACCCAGTTTGCGGGTAGCTTCCTGCTTTTCAGTTTCGTTATAGCAATAAATGGTTTCCTGTTTATTGCGCACACGGAACAAAGGTGTTTCTAAAATATACACATGTCCATTCTTTACCAGGTCGGGAAAGAACTGCAGAAAAAAGGTCATCAGTAATAACCGGATATGCATACCATCCACATCGGCATCAGTAGCAAAAACGATATTATTATATCGAAGTCCTTCATATCCTTCTTCAATATTCAAGGCATGTTGTAATAAATTGAATTCTTCATTTTCGTATACCACTTTTTTGGTAAGACCGAAACAGTTCAATGGTTTTCCCCGCAAACTGAATACCGCCTGAGTTTCTACGCTACGCGCCTTGGTGATGCTGCCACTGGCACTATCCCCTTCGGTAATAAAAATGGTACTCTCCTTCTGCTTTTCAATGATCTTATCCTTATCTTTTCCAGTGGCCTCGTCATTATAATGAAACTTACAATCTCTTAATTTCTTATTGTGCAGATTGGCTTTTTTGGCGCGTTCGTTGGCCAGCTTTTTAATGCCCGCCAGTTCTTTTCTTTCCCGCTCATTCTGTTCTATCCTTTTCTTTAATGCTTCAGCAGTAGCGGGTGTGCGATGCAGGTAGTTATCCAGTTCTTTCGACAAAAAATCGCCAATGAAATTGCGCATGGAGGGGCCTCCCTCGTAAACGGTTTGTGAGCCCAATTTTGTCTTGGTCTGACTTTCAAACACCGGTTCCTGAACCCTTACACTTAGCGCCACGCAGATACTTCCGCGGATATCGGAGGCATCGTAATCTTTTTTATAAAAATCGCGGATGGTCTTTACAAACCCTTCGCGGAAAGCAGCCAGATGCGTACCACCCTGGGTGGTGAACTGACCATTTACAAAACTGTAATATTCTTCTCCATAGGCATTTTCATGCGTAAAGGCCAGTTCAATATCTTCTCCCTTGAGGTGAATGATGGGATACCTGATCTCGTCCTCATTTGTTTTGCGTTGCAACAGGTCGAGCAGTCCGTTCTTACTCATATACCTTTTCCCGTTCAGGTTCATCACCAGTCCGGCATTGAGGTAACAATAATTCCAAAACTGATTATCGAGGTATTCCTGAACAAAATGGAATTTCTTGAACACCGTTTCATCGGGGATGAATGTTACCAGTGTTCCGTTCTCTTCTGTACTCTTGGTTTCTTTATGGTCCTTAAGCAAGGCCCCTTTCTCAAATTCAGCGGTCTTTTCACGGCCTTCCCTAAACGCAGTTACTTTGAAGTACTGACTTAAGGCATTCACAGCCTTTGAACCTACTCCATTCAAGCCCACACTTTTTTGAAAAGCTTTACTATCATATTTGGCACCAGTATTGATCTTACTCACCACATCCACCACCTTGCCCAATGGTATCCCTCTGCCATAATCGCGAACAGCAATATTATTCCCCTCAATCGTAACATCCACATGTTTACCATAACCCATGGTATGTTCATCAATACAATTATCGATCACTTCTTTTAAAAGCACATAGATGCCATCATCCGGACTGCTACCATCTCCGAGTTTACCGATATACATACCGGGGCGAAGTCGAATATGTTCCTTCCAATCCAGGCTCCGGATCGAGTCTTCCGTATAATCAAATAGGTCTTTTTCTGCCATACTTTCTTCTTTTCAGCGCTGCGAATATAGCGGAATGAGGGCAGTTTTGATGTGCATGAATTATCCACATCAGTAACAAAATGTGCGAAAAATATCTTGAATTGATTTCAATTTTCCTTATTGCAAACTCAGTATGCTTCCCAGTTTTTATAGTAGCTTTAGGAAAAAAAATATGAACCTCAACCTTCGTGGCAAAACAGCCGTGGTATGTGGAAGTACTCAGGGATTAGGACTTGCTTCTGCGATAGAACTGGCATTGCTGGGATCAAAAATCGTGCTGATGGCACGCAATGAGGAAAAAATGAAAGCATTGATTCCATCCCTGCCCAATCCCTATCAGCAGGAACACGAATGGCTTGTAGCCGATTTCAACGACCAGGCTGCTGTAAAGAACGCCATTGATTCCTATGTACAAGCTCATCCAGTACATATTTTGGTGAACAATACCGGTGGACCGGCAGGTGGATCAGCCCTGGATGCGGATTCCGAATCATTTTTATCTGCATTCAACAATCACTTGATCAATAATCATCATTTGGTACAGGCTGTTGTGCCGGGAATGAAACTGGCGGGATTTGGAAGGATCATCAACATCATCTCCACATCAGTGAAGATTCCAATTGCCGGACTGGGGGTAAGCAATACCATCCGGGGCGCAGTTGCCAGCTGGGCTAAAACACTGGCCACCGAGCTGGGGCCATATGGTATTACCGTAAATAATGTTCTGCCGGGCTTTACTGAAACGGTTCGGGCTGAATATGTGATCAAACAGAAAGCAACGAAGCAGGGCAAAACTGAAGCACAGGTACTATCCGAATTACTAGCCGAAATTCCTGCTGGCAGAATGGGAAAGCCGGAAGAATTTGGTGCCACCGTAGCATTTTTATGCAGCGATTCGGCGGCATATATCAATGGTATTAACCTTCCGGTAGATGGGGGCAGACTAGGTTGTTTATAAATGATGCCATTAATTCAATCAAAACCTGAATTATTTTACTATTTTGAGCACTCAATCTAAAAAGCTAAATATTATGAAATCAACAAAATTGATGGTAGCCTTAGTGGTATTGGTTACAATATTCATGATCGGTTGCAAGGGTAAATCGGCCAAGGAACTTATTGTGAAAAAATGGAAAATATCCGATATTTCGGGCAATGGAGCTAAAGACTTAACCGATTCAATTAAAAAGATCTTGTATACTACCGCCACCATGGAATTCACTAAAGAAGGTAAATATATTACCACCGATCCTCAATCCGGTACCAATACAGGAAGTTATACTTTGTCTGCTGATGGCAAAACCCTTATCAGCAATAATGAAGGAAGTACGGTGAAAGATTCACTTGATATTGTGGAATTGTCGGCCACCAAGTTCATTGTTTCCAATAAAAAAGAAGATGTAAAAATTGTTTTTGAAGCAAAATAATTTCCAGATCATTATACTGGCCAGCCATTCACGAAAGTGGATGGCTGTTTAGTTCATACTAAATACCTGATTTTTATGAAACAAATTAACCTCGCAATTTGCATTACATTATTCTTTCAATTTACGGCCCATGCCCAGTTTTTCAAGAAAGATGCACCTTTTGCGCATACTTTTTCCATTGTGGCCCGAGACCCTGTAACCGGTGAAATGGCCGTGGGTGTTCAAAGCCACTGGTTTAGTGTAGGCACGGCAGTGCCTTGGGGCGAAGCAGGTGTAGGTGTTGTAGCCACTCAGGCTTTTGTGAATAAAAGTTATGGATACAAGGGACTGGCCTTGATGAAGCAGGGAAAAACTGCACCCGAGGCCTTGCAGATGCTGATCGAGCAAGATTCAGGTCGAGAAGTGCGACAAGTAGCGATGATCGATGTGAATGGCAATGTAAATGCCTGGACAGGAAAATCATGTATTGATTATGCTCGTCAGATCGTGGGAAAGAATTATTCAGTGCAAAGCAATATGATGTACAATGATAAGGTTTGTGCAGCCATGTCTTCCGCATTTGAGAACAGTGCTGGAAAACCTTTGGCAGAAAGGGTTCTGCTGGCATTACAAGCTGCACAGCAAGCCGGAGGTGATATACGTGGAAAACAATTAGCGGCCATTTTAGTGGTTGCCGGAAAATCAAAAGGAGAACCCTGGAATGAAAAACTGATCGATCTGCGGGTAGATGATCATACTGCACCCCTGGTTGAATTAGATCGATTGCTCAGGCTTTATCGTGCATACGAGCATATGGACAAAGGTGATCTGGCCACAGAAAAAAATGATATGAAAGCGGCCATGGACGAATATCATGCGGCGATGAATATGTTCCCAAAAAATCTGGAGATGCAATACTGGACGGCCATTACGCTGGCCAATAACAAAAATATTAAATACGCTGCTGAAATTTTACATGCGATCTATCAGCAAGATGCAAATTGGCGAGAACTCACCAAAAGATTACCCAAGGTTCAATTACTCAATGTATCGGATGAAGAATTGAAATTATTGGTCAGATAAAATAGGATTTGGCTTTTCTTCATGAAATAGTCTGAAATTTGCATTTAAATATTCATCATGAACAAACTCATAAAATCTATTTCCACAGGATTACTCTTATTGTTGATCATTTCATGTAATGCACAAAAAGAAACGGTATTAAATGCCGATGCTTTTGAAAAAGCTATTTTAAAAGAGAATGTTCAGATCCTGGATGTGCGCACTCCCGGTGAATTCAATTCGGGCCATATTAAAAATGCCCTGCAGGCCAACTGGAATGAGTCGGCTGAATTTGAGCGTCGTATCTCCTTTCTTGATAAAAGCAAACCGGTTTATGTGTATTGTCTGGCAGGCGGAAGATCTGCAGCAGCAGCGAGTAAAATGAGAAACGATGGCTATCAGCAGGTATTTGAACTACAGGGTGGAATCAATGCCTGGAAATCGGCCGATAAATCACTGGAAGGGAAATCCACTGCCGCACAGATGACGGTGGAGACTTTCAATGCAGCCTTGTTTAGCTCCCCTACTGTATTGGTTGATTTTGGTGCAACCTGGTGCCCTCCCTGCAAAGTGATGGAGCCGGTGCTTCAAAATTTGCAGAAGACCTATCCCAACAAATTTTTATTATTTAAAGTTGATGGGGGAAATGATGAAACCATCATGAAACAATTTGGCGTAACCGCACTTCCGGTATTCATCATTTTTAAAGATGGAAAACAGGTTTGGCGCAAGGATGGAATTGCAGAGGAAAAAGAATTAGCAACACAATTACAATAGCCCAGTTCTATTTCAGGTAACCTTGTTTTTTCCATTGCTGTACGCCCAGTTTGAGTATGGCTGATAATTCCTTGTAATTTACCTGGTCGGCTTTTTTAAAATGAAAGCAGGTCTTTCCTTTCAGGCATTTGATCATCTGCGGAATCAGCGGCGCATAGCTGTCTTCATGATAATAGATCGGGAAAAAGTAAAAACTCACTTTATCGTTCCGCAATACTACCGAACAAAAATACATGCCCGGCACGATGGTCTTCTTGCTTCCATAAGGCACCGGTTTATTTCCCATCAGTTCAAGAACCGTTTTTTCGTTGCGGCTTACCTGCATGGGTGGACTAACTTTCTTCACGGCATCACAGATCAGTGTGAATAATTCGGGAAGGGTATTGTTGGGCATGGCAGTCATAAAATAACTTGCAAATAATTGGTTAAATAAAAGCCTATCAGTCTTGCGTATGCGCTTTTACAAAATCACTTACTAAATAGCTGATCAGTTTTCCTGTTCCCTCATCTTTTCGTCCGTCGGCCAATTGTGAGGCCCCTTCGCAGATATGGAGATAAGCCGGTTTGGTATCAGTGGCTGCAAAATGAATATACTGCCGGGCTTGTAATGCAGTGATGCCACAGGGTGTTGCAGCACTGCTGAGTACATTTTCCACCGCATCGAGATCAATTTCAATACCGGTATACCCGTCTTCCGTGAATCCGGTGGCATGGGCTACAGCCTGTATAAAGTTCTTGCGTTCATGGATAAATATCTCTTCATAACTGATGTATTGCAGGAAGGGATTGTTATGCATATCCATCAGTACGTTCTGCGAAACATAATTTTCGTGTAATCCAACGATAAAATATTTCCCGAGGTATCCGTCTTCCTCGGCATAACGAAAAGCATTTCCACTATGCCGGCCTTCTGATGCGCTGTAATCAGCATGGGCATCCAGATTGATGCAATTGATCTGCGAAATGGGAATGACCGATGCTTTATTTAATCCCTTGGCCACGGCTTTGATGATGGGATATGAATTATTATGTCCGCCCCCGATCACGATCGGAATTTTTTTGCAGGAGGCGATCGCTTTGATAATGGTTTCCACTTCTTCATCAATGAGCATAATGGCATGCCGGTATGCATCGATCAATTCATCCGGATCATAGGCATTGCTATCGATCAGGTATTTGATATCGCCAAAATCAAAATGCCCCAGCACCAACACATTTTCGCCGCTGAAGAAATCATTGCTTTTCTGGTTCAGAAAGGAAGATAAAAAAGGAAGCCAGGATGTATCCGTTCCGCCTATGCCGTAATTGGCCC
>CAIRHQ010000144.1 GCA_903878475.1 uncultured Bacteroidota bacterium
AGTGCATCAGCAATATTAAAATTATACGGCGGATGGATAAAATGATTGGTCCAGCCTTCAGATGGTTTCAGCATTTTTTGTGCCGTGAAAGAAGACTCCATGGCACGCATGGTGGTAGTACCGATAGAGCAGATGCGGTTGCCCGACTCTTTGGCTTTGTTCACGATCTTGCAGGCAGTTTCTTCAATGCGGTAATATTCTGCATCCATCTTATGTTTACTCAGGTCTTCCACTTCAATGGGCCTGAATGTGCCGAGGCCGGTGTGCAATGTTACTTCAGCAAATCGTACGCCCTTGATCTCTAAACGTTTGATCAGTTCCTTACTGAAATGCATACCCGCAGTTGGTGCCGCTACTGCACCTTCGTGCTTGGCATACACTGTTTGATAACGCTCTTTATCTTCTTCTTCCGGTTTTCTTTTAATGTATTTTGGCAACGGTGTTTCGCCCATCAGCTCAAGCATGTTGCGAAATTCTTCTTCTGTGCCATCCCATAAAAAACGGATGGTACGGCCACGACTGGTGGTGTTATCGATCACTTCAGCAACCAGTTCATCACTTTCTCCAAAATATAATTTGTTGCCCACGCGGATCTTACGCGCAGGATCTACGATCACATCCCAAAGTTTATTGGCTTTGTTCAACTCACGCAGCAGGAACACTTCGATCTTAGCACCTGTTTTTTCCTTACGACCGTACATACGGGCAGGAAATACCTTGGTGTTGTTTACCACAAACACATCTTTGTCGTCGAAGAACTGCATGATGTCCTTAAAATGCATGTTGTCGATCTGTCCGCTTTTACGGTTGATCACCATCAGGCGACTGTCTTCACGTTTTTTGGTTGGGTGTTGTGCAATTAAATTAAGAGGGAGGTCGAATCGAAACTGGGATAATTTCATGTAATCTATTTTAATGGTTACATGCCGTGCGGTTCCTTTTAGATATAGCCTTTTCAGAGGCACTTATCATGTTACGGCATGATTTTGAGAGTGCAAAGTTACGAAAAAATGTCCGTTTTCAGGCGGATTGCATAAAGTTTTTCCCCGGAATGGCCTCTATGAGGCGTTGCGTATAGGCGTTTTGCGGGTGATAATATACCTGGCTGGCTTCGCCGGATTCCACTATTTTCCCCTTGTTCATCACTAAGATACGGTTGCAGATATAATGTACTACCGACAGGTCGTGCGAAATGAATATAGCGGTAAATCCGAATGATTTCTTTAGGTCATTCAGTAGGTTGAGCACTTGGGCCTGAACGCTAATGTCGAGCGCAGAAACACTTTCATCGAAAATAAGAAAAGAGGGATGCGTGGCGAGGGCCCGGGCAATACAGATGCGTTGTCGCTGACCTCCGCTGAACTGGTGCGGATACCGGTTGAAATGGTCGGGCGATAGGCTCACTTTTTCCAGTAGGTCCATCACTTTTTCTTTCCCTTCATTCCGGTTGCCAAGCAATCCATGAATTTTCAGGGGTTCCATAATTGCATTGCCAATACTGATCCTGGGATTGAGCGACCCATAGGGATCCTGAAATACGATCTGCAGGTCTTTACGCATATTCCGAAAAGCCGGAGCAGCAATATGACTGATGTCTTTACCCGCTAACAGGATCTCGCCTGCACTGGGTTTGATCAGCTGTAAAATGGTTCGGCCCAGAGTTGTTTTTCCGCATCCGCTTTCACCAACCAGTCCTACCGTTTCTCCCTGTTGTACACTAAAGCTTACATCGTCCACCGCCCGAAAAAATTCAGTTGTTTTACCCAGCATATTTTTTTTTGCCGGGAAATGCACACAAAGATTTTTTACTTCGAGAAGGGTTGGAGCAGATTCAGTGGGCAGTCCTATATTTTGAGATGTGTTGATCTCGGGGATAGGCGATGATAGCGATGCTTCCTGCATAAAATCACTCACCACCGGCAATCGTTCATTTTTAGGTTTGCCTGCTGGTCTGCAAGCGAGCAATGCCTTGGTGTAGGGATGCTGTGGTGATTTTAATATAGCGGCAGCAGCGCCCGATTCCACGATCTCGCCCTTATACATTACGGCAATGGAATCGGCCATATCGGCCACTATGCCCAGATCATGGGTGATCAGCAGCACGGCCATTCCATTTTGTTGTTGCAAAGATCTGATCAGTTCCAGGATTGTTTTTTGAACGGTAACATCCAATGCTGTAGTGGGTTCGTCTGCAATGAGCAAAGCAGGCTGGCAACTCATGGCCATGGCGATCATCACCCTTTGTTTTTGTCCTCCGCTGAGTTGATGTGGATAACGGTTAAGGATAGTTGCCGGATCAGGAAGTTGTACCTGCTTAAAAAGTTCGATGGTTCTTTGACGCGCCTCTTTAAGTGATAATTTTTCATGCCGGCGTAATACTTCTATCACCTGATATCCACAGGTGAATACGGGATTGAGGGCCGTCATGGGTTCCTGAAATATCATCGCAATGGATTTCCCCCTGATGCCGTTGATCTTTTCAGTTGACAGACCAAGCAGTTCAATGGGGTCCTTTTCTGAAGGCTGCCACATGATTGCTCCGCTGGCATGGCTCTGTTTTGAGAGCAATTGCATGATGGATAAGGCCGTGACGGATTTTCCAGATCCGCTTTCTCCTACCAATGCAAATAGCTCACCCGGCTTTAGGTTAAAGGAAACCTGCTTCACCGCCTGATGGATATGCCCGTCCTGCTTGAATTGTACCGATAGGTCTTTTATGGAAATGAGGGGATTCAATTGGGTTGTCCTATTCGTTGATTATACAATAAATATAACCAAAATAGGGAACTAGGAAGATTCATTTAGATATTTTGACAAAAATCCCCAGTTTTTAAAAACGTTACTAGAACTGCTAAAATTTCAAATGGCGTCAAATGTTATTGCTTCAATAGCATACAAGACATTCTTGTAAAAATAAACGTTTAAGTTAAAGTTAGGATTGACGAATTTTTATAAATATTCATAGCTTATGTTAGAATCAGAATGCTCAATAAATTTTAAAAATATGGCAGGAACATTTTCACAAATTTATATTCAATATGTTTTCGCTGTTAAGGGCCGCGAATACCTTATTCATTCAGATATTGAGGAAGAAGTATACCAGTATATATCGGGCATTGTCAAATTTAAGAATCAGAAATCACTGGCTGTTAATGGGATGCCAGATCATATTCATATCTTGGTTGGGCTTAAGCCATCAATGAATATTGCAGATCTTGTCAGGGATATAAAAAACAATTCGACGAATTTTATCAATAGTAAAAAATATTTTCCGGGAAAATTTGCATGGCAAGAAGGATATGGTGCATTTTCATATTCCGCTTCTAATTTTGGGGTAGTAGTTGATTATATTAAAAATCAAAAACGGCACCATCTTACTAAAACCTTCCGAGAAGAATATTTGTCCTTTTTAAGGAATTTCAAAGTTGAATTTGATGAAAAATATCTTTTTGATTTTTAATTTCACCCCTTCGGGGTTTCTTGTGGGGCTGACTATTGGTCTAGTGTAATATCACCCCTTCGGGGTTTATAATTAGGTTGTTGATTGTGCAAGTGTAATATCACCCCTTCGTGGTTTCTTATGGGGCTGACTATTGGTCTAGTGTAATATCACCCCTTCTGGGTTTTGCTCATATCTCAATTTTGCATAATCTCTATCAAATACGGTCTCTATTAATGATGTCTTAATCCATTGATAGTGAATAGTGTTATTGTTGTTTTTTATATATCCAATAAATAGAAGGCAAGTATTAAAATCCCGAAGGGATGCAATTACTATAGCAAACATTAAAAAATGCGGGAAAACCCCGAAGGGGTGAAATTAATTAATCGATTATAGACTAGTGTAATATCACTTCTTCGGGGTTTTGTTAATATCTGGCTTGTAATAAATCTGCTTACAATAGATCCACTATTAAAATAGACCAAATTGATATATTGTAAGCAACAAATCGTTATTTTTTATGCCTAATAATATAGATGCAAGTATTAAAATCCCGAAGGGATGCAATTACTATAGCAAACATTAAAAAAGGCGAGAAAACCCCGAAGGGGTGAAATTAATTAATCGATTGCATCGGCTGTTTTAAAAATGTGGCGCATCAAAATTTCAGATGCCTAACCGTTAAACCATCATTGATCAATTGTTTCAATGAATCAATTCCGATCTTCAGATGACGCTCAACAAATTCAGCGGTAACTTTTTTATCACTGTCTTCTGTTTTTACACCTTCAGGTACCATCGGACTATCACTCACCAGCAACAAGGCTCCGGTGGGGATCTTATTATAAAAACCTACTGTAAAGATCGTGGCGGTTTCCATATCAATGGCATATGCCCTTACCTGTTGAAGATATTCTTTAAACACTTCATCATGCTCCCAAACCCTTCTGTTGGTGGTATAGCAAACGCCTGTCCAGTAATCACAGGCATAATCACGAATAGTGGTTGATATGGCTTTTTGTAAGGCAAAGGCCGGTAATGCCGGAACTTCAGCGGGGAAATAATCGGTACTGGTTCCCTCGCCCCTGATGGCGGCAATTGGTAAGATCAGATCACCGATCTTATTTCTTCTTTTTAATCCACCACATTTTCCCAGGAATAAAGCAGCTTTTGGTTCAATGGCCGTAAGCAGGTCCATGACGGTAGCTGCACCCGGACTGCCCATACCAAAATTGATGATGGTAATATTATTTGCTGTAGCACATTGCATCGGCCGGTCGGAACCCACTACGGGTACATTGTTCCATTCGGCAAACATGTTTACATAATTGCTGAAGTTGGTCAGTAAAATATACTCACCAAAATTCTCCAGTTGCTCCCCGGTATAACGAGGCAGCCAGTTCTTTACAATTTCTTCTTTTGTCTTCATATCTTTCCGTTAATTTCAATTCGCCATAAAGATACAAAATCTTTGCCGGTCGGCTTTTTGCTGCATATGATTAAAATTAATTACCCGCCATATCAACCCCGTATTAAAACAGAAAATGGTGAAGAACTCATTTTTGATGAACTGCGTAAAGCTTGGATCGTATTGACGCCGGAAGAATGGGTGAGGCAAAATTTTTTGCAATACCTCATCCTTGTTGCTGGCTATCCGGCCGAACTCATCGCGGTAGAAAAAGAGATCAAACTCGGAGAATTAAAAAAGCGATTTGATATTGTGGTTTACGATCGCCAATGGAAACCCTGGATGATCGTAGAATGTAAAGAGATGAGGGTTGAACTTGATCAAAAAGTATTACAACAATTATTGCGTTACAATATCAGTTTACCCGTGCCCTTTCTGGTAATGACCAATGGTACTTATTGTTATGCATTTGAAAACAAAGAAGCTAAGCTGGAGCCCTTAGTTCAATTACCCTCATTTTAACTGTTCACGATCTCTTTATTGAATGGCCAGTTGTTGTTGATCCTGGCCTGAATGAAATACACTAATAATCCGCAACTGAACACAATGCCAAAAGCAGTAATGCTTTTTATTCCGGTACAGCAAAACAACAGGATCCATATACTAACGGCTACGATTATGGGTAGGGGATACAGGGGCATCTTGTATGGGAGTTTACTGGTACCATTCCTTCTTCTTAATAAGATCACGCCAGCTGCCTGGGCAATGAACTGCGCTACGATACGCATGGCCAGAATTCCACTGATAACGTCCGACATACGAAACAACAAACTGAATGCAAATCCCAGTGCAGCGATCACCAGTAAACTGACATAAGGAAAATTTTTGGTGGGGTGCAGCTTGCTGAATATTTTAAAGAAAGCGCCATCCACTGCTGCCGCATAGGGGATCCTGGAATAGCCCAGCAATAAGGCAAATAGGGAAGCCAATGCCACCCATAAGATCATGATGGTAACTACTACGGCTGCACGATGTCCATATAATCGTTCAATGAACAGGCTTACCAGATAATCTTTGCTGCCGGTTTGTGTAAGGGCTTTTATTTCGGGCCAAGGGATCACACTGCTCACACTCATATTCATGGCCAGATAAAGAACAGCGATGCCAATCACCGAAATGAACATCGAGCGGGGAATATTTTTTCCGGGCTCTTTTATTTCTCCGCCCAGGTGACATACATTATAATAACCCAGATAACTGTACACCGATTTGATACAGGCCTGTCCGAAAGCAAAAGAAGCCAGTTGCCCCCAACTGAAATCATCATTGATCGACCTTAGCGGTTGCCAGAAATTTCCATGCGATATACCGCCGATGATCACCCATCCCATGGTTAAGATCACTCCGGTCCAAAGTAACACAGCAATTTTACCAATGCTGTCGATCTTTCTGTACAATAATAAAGTGATCAGGATGATCACAGTGCCCGAGATCATTTTCTGTTGCCAGGGTTCAAGGTGCACCAGGTAGCCCAGGTATTGCGCAAAGCCAATAGCAGCAGAAGCAGCTACCAGCGGAGCTTGTATAATGGTTTGCCATACATACATAAAGCTCATCAATTTGCCCATGCCATTTTTGCCATAGGCCTCTTTTAAAAAGTTATAACTGCCGCCGGCGAAAGGATAGGCTGCTCCCAGTTCGCTCCAGATCATGGCGTCAATAAGTGAAAGAACGGCACCTGCGATCCAGGCATAAAGGAACATACTTCCCATCAGACCGATCACAATGGGCAGGGTTACAAACGGACCGATCCCTACCATGTCGATCATGTTGAGCACGGTGGATTGAAATAGTCCTAAGCTGCGTTGAAGTTTTGGTGCAGTTTCTGCCATTGACTGAGTTGAATCTCTAAAGTTAACGGAATTCCCTAAACTCCTCAACCAACTTTAAACCTTAGACCTTAAACTTTAAACATTCCTCTCACAACCCTTAAACGACTTAAACCATTAAACGTTTTAAACGTTTTATCGTTTTCACCAACTCCCATTAAATGTCTTCATGTAATCATCAAAGCTCATGCGTTTATTGGCAGCTTCTCCATAATATTTCAATGGGGCTTCCAGTTCATTTGGTTTTAAGTAGCCAGCAAGGGGTGCGGGCCGTGCATCAAGGGAAGATAAGAAAACAGTAGTGGGGTAGGCCATTTGACCGGCGAGCAGATAATTGGCCAGTTCATTGGTGCCAGTTGATTGCAAGAAATTGTATTTTTTCCCATTAAGGCTGATGCTTGATGTAGATTCGGCATCTAATTTCACCGCATAGTAATGTGTGTTGATATAGTCAGCTACAGTTTGTTTTGAATAAGTGTCTCTATCCATCACTTTACACCATCCACACCAGCTGGTGTATACATCGATCAGGATGGGTCGGGCCTCACGCGCATAAGCTATTTGAAGTTCTTCTACTGTCAGCCATTTTATTTTTGGTTTGGATGGGGATGAAAAGGCCGAAACAATTAATATGATAAGGAGCGGCCCGAAAAAATATTTAACCTTTTGCATGATTCATTTGTTTAGTAGCTTAGATGAATATTAAACGACAAACCATGCACAAAATTGTTGTGGCCATTACGGGAGCGAGTGGATCTGTCTATCCAAAAATACTGCTTAATAAATTATTGGCCATGCCATCACAGTATGCAGAAATTTCTCTGGTGATGACCAATAATGCAAAGACGGTTTGGGAAACTGAATTGGGGAATCAGGATTATGCGGGATTACCGTTTAAAATATTTTCTCAACAGGATTTTTCTGCTCCTTTTGCTTCGGGTTCGGGACAATACGACACGATGATCATTTTGCCCTGCAGTATGGGAACCCTGGGCAGGATCGCCTGCGGTATTTCGAATGACCTCATCACTCGTGCTGCAGATGTGATTTTAAAAGAACGAAGAAAACTGATCTGTGTGATACGGGAAACTCCCTATAGCCTGATCCATATCCGTAATATGGAAACCATCTGCTTGGCGGGCGGGATTATTTGTCCTGCCACCCCTTCCTTTTACAGCTTGCCAAAAACAATTGATGAATTAGCGGCAACGGTAGTTGATCGTGTGCTTGATCTTGCAGGCATCAATGTTGATACTTATCGATGGGGGCAATAATTTGCTTGCAGCAATTTAATAATTGTTAGAAAAATTCAGGCTTAATGTGGAATTGATTATCGCAGATCCACCACTTCCATTCCGGGATATTTCTTGGCATCAAATACAAAATTAGCATCTGTGATATTGTTACCTGTATTCAAACCACTGGTAGTATAAGTAGTACGGGAGCCATCTTTCATGAATACCTTGGTGGAACTCAAAGACTGAGAAGCCTTATTGACATAAATAAGTATTTTGAAATAAGGTTTACTCTTGTCGATCGGCGTTAGCTCTATCTCCTGAATACCTTTGTTTTCAACGTTGAATTTGTATAAAAAATCTTTGTCGTAGAAACTGGTCATCAACTTCTGAGGCGTAATACCGCTGTTGGAGGGGTCGATCTTATTGATGGTGACTTCTTTTGCAGCTTTATCTACCGACCAAACATTACTGCCATCTGAAAATACTTCTTGTGCGGGTAAATTATACCGGTATTTTGAACCTTTCATGAAAACCGTTCCGGATTTTGTACCCATATTCTTGCCTGAAGCATTTTCAACGGTTAAGCTGAATTTTGCCTGAATTGTTTTGTAGCTCTTGAATTTTGCACTTACTCCATCTAGGATCTTTTTAGCGGCAGGGTCATTGGTTCCCATGCCTTTTGGGGGTTGTGCATTCAAGATGCCGGTCAGGATCGTACTTAGGGTTACTAAAGTCAGAAATTTCTTCATTGCTCAAATATTAAAATATAAAATATCAGCTCCGCTTTTACCGGGGCAAAGATAAAGGAATAGACGGGTATCTGCAACCCGGGTTTAATGCCGCTTGATAAGGAACTGTTAATGTATAATGCAAATGAAAATAAATCAACAGCCAGTACGTTTTTACCCGAAAGAATTACTATTTTGCAAGTCTTCAACACAACTCCTCGATTGATCCTTTTCTAACAGTCATTTAAATTATTATCCAACATGGAAAGAAATATTGCTGTTTCCCAAAGGGAGCATTATACCCCTGATGCATTCACTGAATTTTTATGGTGGTTATCTACTGCCGAAAAAGAACTGCTGGTTGATGCAGTGATCGATCGCAACCGGTATCGGATCATTGGCATGTCGGTGCTGGCCACCTGGATATTTGCCAGTTTTACCTGGACCTATTTTTTCAGTACCGTAATCGATAACGGCTGGCTGGCCCTGGCACTGGGCTTGTTCATGGGCTTTGTGATCCTCACGATCGACCGGGCACTGATCAAGGGGATAACCAAATTCAACAAACGAAAATTCACCCCATTATTATTTCGTGGCTTACTGGCCCTTACCATTGGAACCTTTATGGCGCAACCGGCAGTGTTGTATATGTTCAACCAGGAGATCAGGATGCAAACATCGCTCGACAATGAAAGCCGTAAAATGCTGAAGCGTCAGGAACTGGATTCCTTGTATAAGAACAGGAAATCAGAATTACTAGTGCAAAAGCAAACTTTGCAAGAAACACTGGATAAAAAATATGCCGACGTGTCGAAGGCGCGCAACAATTATCTGGCCGAAACAGATGGGAGTGGGGGAACAGGTAAGGTAGGCATCAAAGACATCGCTCTTGCTAAACAAAAAGAGTATAGCAAACTGGATAATGAATATCAAACTGTATTGCTGGAAACAAAACCCAAACTAGATAGTACAGAACGCCAATTGTCGGGAATGGAAAATACCATCAAGGCGGAAGAGGCATTGTTTACCCAAACGCTTAATAATGGATTCCTGACAAGGATCGAAGCCCTGCAAAATTTGTTAAAGCATAATGATGCGCTCCAGTTCAGATATTATCTCATTGTTTTTATCCTGATGTTGATCGAACTGATGCCCGTGATCTCAAAGACCATTCTGCCCTCTGGTAGTTATGATGAAAAATCAATGTTGCGGGAAGAAATGGAAGTGGAAATTGCCCGCTCAAATATTAAAAAAGAACAGCAACTAAAAGAATGGTATAACCAGCAGGCTTTTGAGCAGGATAAAGAGGCAATTGAATCTTTCTTCTCCATCACGCGGCCCCTCCGCGATGAGAAACTGAAGCGGTTTGGCAGTCAGTGGAAGGATGATGACCACCAAAGCTTCGATGGGCTTTGGGAAAAAATGAAAAAAGAGCTGTTGACAAAGCAGGAAAATTAAACGGGTAAATTTTGTTGATGCGGCCAATTAACCCTGAAAATTCAGTGCGGTTCGTTATTTTTGTCGCCCATGGCGAAAGCAACACCAGAAACGCCCTTAATGCAACAGCACAATGCCATCAAGGCCAGGTACCCTGATGCCATCTTGTTATTCAGGGTAGGCGATTTCTATGAAACTTTCGGACAAGATGCCATTACGGCCGCCGGCGTGTTGGGCATCACCCTCACCAAAAGGAATAATGGTAATGCCGCTGCTTCAGAACTGGCCGGGTTTCCACACCATGCACTCGATACTTATTTACATAAACTGGTAAAGGCAGGCTACCGGGTAGCCATATGCGATCAACTGGAAGATCCAAAAATGGCAAAGGGCATCGTGAAACGAGGCGTTACCGAATTGGTTACACCCGGTGTGGCCACCAGCGATAAACTGTTAGAGTATAATAGCAACAATTACCTGGCTGCCGTGCATTTTGGCGAAACACAATTGGGACTGGCCTTTCTCGATATCAGTACCGGCGAATTCTTTATTGCTGAAGGCGATGCAGCTTATGCCGATAAATTATTGCAGAGCCTGAAACCGGCGGAAGTGATCTTCCCCCGTAACCGGCAAAAGCAATTTAAGGAAATGTTTGGCTCACGTTTTTTTACTTATACCCTTGATGAATGGATCTTTGCCGAAGCCTATGCCGAGGAAAGTTTACTGAAACATTTTGGTACCCATAGCCTGAAAGGATTTGGGGTAGAACACTTACGGTTAGGCATAGTTGCTGCAGGGGCGGTATTGCATTATCTGAAGGATACTGAACATCCCAACCTGGGTCATATCACGGCTTTGCAGCGGATCGACCGGGATGAACATTTATGGATGGACCGGTTTACCATCCGTAATTTGGAATTACTGGGCGGTGCGCCGGACAGCAACACCCTGCTGAAAGTGATGGACAATACCGTTTCTCCAATGGGTGCCCGTTTGCTGAAACGCTGGATGGTGATGCCCTTGAACAATCTGGAAAAGATCAATGAACGTTTGGATGCGGTAGAATTCTTAATTAAATCACCTGAACTTCGAACCAGCATACAACATCCTATTAAACAGGCCGGTGATGTAGAAAGACTGGCGAGCAAGATCCCGCTGAAGAAAGTTAGTCCGAGGGAACTGTTACAAATTGCCCGCGGACTTCAACAAACAATTGAAATAAAAGCGCTATGCACAGACACTGCTAATGAATATCTGCAACGACTCGGGGATGCACTGAACCCCTGCAAACTGATGCTGGATAAGATCCTGCGGGTGATCAATGAAAATCCACCAGCCATGATCGGTAAGGGCGGGATCATTGCCCCTGGAGTAGATGAAGAGCTGGATATGCTGCGAAAGATATCATCGGGCGGAAAAGAATACCTCATCGAATTGCAACAGAAAGAAGCCATTGCTACAGGCATTTCTTCCTTAAAGATCAGCTTCAATAATGTATTTGGATATTATCTGGAAGTGACCCATGTACACAAAAATAAAGTACCGGAGAACTGGATCAGGAAGCAAACCCTCACCAATGCTGAACGATATATTACGCCAGAATTAAAAGCATATGAAGAAAAGATCCTGGGCGCTGAGGATAAGATCGCATTGATTGAAATGCGGATATTTGAATCGCTGCTGAATGAATTGCAAGACTATATTGCTCCGCTCCAGGTGAATGGAAATAAAATGGCAGTACTTGATCTGCTTTGCTGCTTTGCCGGTAATGCCATGCAATTCCAGTATAAAAAACCCGGGATGCATGACGGAGGAGTTTTAGAGTTGAAAGACAGTCGGCACCCGGTTATCGAACGCTACCTCCCTGTTGGAGAATCGTATATCGCCAATGATATTTTACTGGATCCGGATGCACAACAGATCATCATTTTAACCGGACCGAATATGAGTGGTAAAAGTGCCATCTTACGACAAACAGCATTAATTACGCTGATGGCACATATGGGAAGTTTTGTACCCGTATCTGCTGCTAAGATCCCCCTCACGGATAAGATCTTTACCCGTGTGGGTGCCAGCGATAATTTAAGCGGGGGAGAAAGCACCTTCATGGTTGAAATGAATGAGACCGCCAGCATCATCAATAATCTTACTACCCGAAGTCTGATCCTGTTGGATGAGATCGGCAGGGGAACATCCACTTATGATGGGATCAGCATTGCCTGGAGCATCGCTGAATTTTTGCACCATTCGCCTCATCAGCCCAAAACATTATTTGCTACGCATTATCATGAATTGAATGAATTGGAACATGCCTTACCCCGTATCAAGAATTTTCATGTTACCAATAAGGAAGTAGGCAATAAGATCATCTTTCTGAGAAAGCTTGCTCCCGGCGGATCAACCCATAGTTTTGGTATCCATGTGGCCAGGATGGCGGGTATGCCGCCGGCATTGATCGACCGGGCCAATGAAATTCTGAAATTGCTGGAAGAAAGTAAACATAGCCGGGAAGCAGATAGCGCATCCAGCATGGGGGAAACGATGAAGCAAATGAGCAACCCCAAGATGCAACTCAGTATTTTTGATGCCCACTCCATCACCTTCGAATCCATTCGTCAGTTACTGGAAGCCGTTGATATCAATCGCTTAACCCCCGTAGAAGCCCTGCTGAAACTGCAGGAGATTAAAAGCAAAATAAACTAAGCGATTTCCCTGC
Organism: uncultured Bacteroidota bacterium; assembly: GCA_903878475.1. Lineage (GTDB taxonomy): Bacteria > Bacteroidota > Bacteroidia > Chitinophagales > Chitinophagaceae > Ferruginibacter. The sequence continues at coordinate 12,859 of CAIRHQ010000144.1, forward strand.
ATGGTATTGTAATTGCTTTTTATAACTTTAGGGTAAGTATGCTACAGAAAGTATTTGCTATATTCTTACTGTTTTTTTTTCATGGGTATTCCGGTCAGTCACAAACAGCTTGTGGTACACTGGGACAAAACCCATCCACCGCATTCCCGGTTTGTGGTACTGCTGATTTCTTCCAGGATTCTGTACCCGTTTGCGGAGGACGTGTTATTCCTAGTCAGTGCCCATTATTAGGCGGCTATTTCCCTTTCACCGATAAAAATCCTTTTTGGTATAAATTTACTTGCTTCAGTTCGGGAACATTGGGGTTTACATTAACGCCCAATACTTTTTTGGAGGATTATGACTGGCAATTGTTTGACGTGACCAACCACAATCCTGATGATGTATTCGACAGTTTGTCGTTGTTTGTGGCCTGCGACTGGTCGGGCGATTTCGGCATAACCGGAGCTGCAGCCTCGCCACTGGGAACTTCTTTGGTGAATTGTGAAGGCCCCGGAGTTCCCTTGTTCAGTTCCATGCCCACCCTAATTGTAGGACATAATTACCTGCTATTGGTCAGCCATTTCTCCGACAGTCAAAGCGGCTACACGTTATCGTTTGGTGGGGGCACCGCCGTCATCACCGATCCGAAAGACCCGCATTTGCAATCGGCAGAAGCCGCATGCGACGGTACTTCCATCACCATCGCGCTGAATAAGAAAATGAGGTGCAGTTCACTCACAGCAAGTGGCTCCGAATTTAGCTTGTTGCCACCACTGGCCAATATCATCGCAGCCAAAGGGAATAATTGTACGAGTGGTTTCGATATGGATTCGGTAACGCTAACACTGGCCAGTCCATTGCCCCCCGGGAATTATGATATCCGCATACAAAACGGATTGGATGCCAATACGCTTACCGATAACTGTGGCGTTTTTGTACCGGTTGGAGAAACCATACCGATGACCGTTTTTCCATTCATCGCTACACCCATGGACAGTATTACTGCACTGGGATGTGCACCCGATAGATTGGAATTATATTTCCAAAAAGGCATGCAATGCAGTACCATTGCTCCTGATGGATCTGATTTTATTGTCACTGGGCCATATCCGGTTACGGTACTCAGTGCTACGGGAAATTGTGCCGGAAGCCTCACCCGAAACATCAGTATTCAATTATCGGCCCCCTTGCAAAAACAAGGCAGCTTCCAATTGATCCTGCGTGTGGGTTCTGATGGTAATACGATACTGAATGATTGTAGTCAGCCAACACCCGCGGGCTCAATGCTCAACTTCTTGGTAAAGGATACTGTAAATGCTGATTTCGGCTACACGTTACTGTACGGTTGCAAAACGGATACCGTTAATTATTTTCACAATGGCGCCAATGGCGTGAATTTCTGGAAATGGAATTTTGATAATCTGAGAAGCAGCAGTCTCCAAAATCCTGTATTCCGGTATAATATTTTTGGCTTACATCAGACCAGCCTGATCGTATCCAATGGCGTTTGCAGCGATACCTCAGCCCAGTTGCCCGTGATGCTGGATAATATGATGAAAGCCGATTTTGAAGCCACCGCAATGGTATGCCCGGGCGATCCTGCTGCTTTCAAAGACAAGAGTATCGGTAATATCGTAGCCTGGAGCTGGACATTCGGGAATGGCAACAATAGCCTTCAGCAGCAACCACCGCCACAGGTATATAAACCCATTAACAGCAATACCAATGTGCCGGTTAAGCTGGTCATTAAAAATAATCTGGGCTGTTTTGATTCAACCATTAAAACAGTGGGTGTTGGTGGCGATTGTTTGATTGCAGTGCCTGGAGCATTTACCCCTAACAACGACGGACTTAACGATTACCTGTACCCGCTGAATGCATATAAGGTACTGGGATTACTGTTTCGGGTATACAATCGCTTTGGCCAGCTCATGTTTGAAACCCGTAACTGGAATATTCGGTGGAATGGTAGTTTCAAAGGCCAAGGGGCCGATGCAGGCAGCTATGTGTGGATGCTGCAATATATCGATCCTAATAACGGGAAGCTGGTGAAACAAAAAGGAAGTTCCCTGCTGATTCGATAGTTGTAACCCTGTTTTTTTCTCCCATAAGTTTTGTTAAAACCTTATTAACTCCGGCAGCGGTTCAACAGGTAAACGGGTCTTTTCAATAACTTTACTACATGTTGCCAAGGAAGATCATTTTTCTGCTTTTAACCTTTTTTATCACTGAAGAGGGTATTGCCCAGTTATGTACTGCGTTGGGACAAACACCTTCCACTGCATTTCCGGTATGTGGAACCACTCCGTTCAATCAGGTAAATGTACCGATCTGCAGTTCGCATGCTTTGGTAGTGCCGGGTTGCAATGATGGCAATGTATATAATGACACCAATCCTTTCTGGTATAAATTCCATTGCTATCAAACCGGAACACTGGGTTTTCTGGTTACACCCAATGATCTGGGAGATGATTATGACTGGCAACTGTACGATATCACGGGTCACTTACCCGATGAGGTGTTTACCAACCCGGGCCTGGTGGTTACCGGTAACTGGTCGGGTACCTATGGGGCAACAGGGGCTTCATCAACAGGGGTGAGCTATATTCAATGCGCCTCTTTTCCACCCGATAACAAACCCTCATTTGCCCAGATGCCTACCTTGGTAGTGGGGCATGATTATATTTTGCTCATCAGTCATTATACCAATTCACAAAGCGGGTACACGTTATCGTTTGGTGGTGGCAGTGCCAATATTACCGATCCAACCGATCCGCACCTGAGTACTGCACGCGCAGCCTGCGATGGCACCACAACCACCATCAAGCTGAATAAACGGATGAAATGCCGTACCCTCTCTGCCGATGGTTCTGAATTCAGCCTCACACCTTCAGTTTCTAATGTGATCGCTGCCCGGGGTTTTGGTTGCAGCAGTGGATTTGATATGGATTCCGTGATCCTTAGTCTGGATACCCCCTTACCCCCCGGCAATTATACCATCACCATCCACAATGGATCGGATGCGAATACGATCTCGGATAACTGCGACCGTTATATTCCAGATGGAGAAAATATTCCGCTGGTGGTGTATCCGGTGTTTCCCACACCGATGGATAGTATCTCTAAAATTGGCTGCGCTCCTGATCAATTGCAATTGGTTTTCAGAAAACGAATTCGTTGTTCTTCCATCGCAGCAGATGGTTCCGATTTCACGATCACGGGTCCAACCGTTGTTACTGTTTCAGGCGCCAGCGGCGTGTGTACCGATACCCTCAGCAATATTATCAAGATACAATTATCAGCTCCTATTCTCACCAAGGGAGTTTACACGATCACCCTGGTAAAAGGTTCTGATGGAAATTCGATCATTGATGAATGCGGACAGGAAACGCCCGTTCCCAGCTCTCTTAATTTCTTTACCAAGGATACCGTAAATGCCGATTTTACTTATGCCATCAAATACGGTTGCGACCGGGATACCATTGCCTATGTGCATGATGGAAGAAATGAAGTGAATGTTTGGAAATGGACCTTTGATAGTTTACGCAAAAGCAATCTTCAGTATCCCCAGATATTCTACGGAAATTTCGGTTTAAAACATACCCAGCTCATTGTTTCCAACGGAGTATGCAGCGATACCAGTGCCGTGATCCCCATCCTGCTCGACAATACCCTGAAAGCCCGGTTCGAAGCCAGTAATGTGGTTTGTCCGGGTGACCTGGCAATTTTCCGCGACAGCAGCATTGGCCGTATTGTATCCTGGATATGGGATTTCGGCAATGGGAATTCGAGCAATATTCAACAACCGCCTCCACAAACTTATCTTGCACCGCGTGTAACCACTACCGTTACTGCTCAGCTGACCGTGTACGATAATTTGGGTTGTGCCAATGTAGCCCGACAAAAGATCATTGTTCCCAATAGTTGTTATATCGCGGTTCCCAATGCATTCACACCCAATAACGACGGACTTAACGATTACCTGTATCCGCTGAATGCGTATAAGGCTGATCAATTGTTGTTCAGGGTGTACAATCGGTTCGGACAGTTGTTATTTTCCAGTCGCGACTGGACACAGAAATGGGATGGAAAATTTAAAGGACAGGGTGCCGATCCGGGCACCTATGTTTGGATGCTGGAATATATTCAGCGGGATACCGGAAAAAAAGTTGAACAAAAGGGGAGTACCGTGTTGATCCGCTAACCTTCTACTTATTTACTCAATGCCTTCCGTTCTTCCCTTTCGGCCCGAAGCATGGCGCCAAAATCCATTTTCAGCAGCATGGTCTTAACCACCAATACAATTCTTTTCGTTCTTGTGGCATCGGTTTTAGCTGAATCGATCCATTTGGTAAAATAATTCCGATGACTTTGCGGTAGCTTATTAAAATACTCCAAAGCTGATGGTTCATCATGCAAACAATCGAGCAGTTCAGTTGAAATTTGAATGGGTGCATCATCTTTTTCGATGGATACTTGTACAGTAGCACCTTTTCTTTTGCCAATACCCTTGCGCATAGCGGCATTTATGGCCATGATGAAATTTCCGTTACCCACGGGCACCAGGGCAACCTGCTCAATGAGAAA
>CAIRHQ010000145.1 GCA_903878475.1 uncultured Bacteroidota bacterium
CATATGATCACCAAACAAGCCGCCGTACTTTCTTATATGGATGTATTCTTTTACCTCGGACTTATATTCCTTATTTGTGTTCCCTTTGTGATCATGGTGCGGGGAAATATAAAAAGAAAGGTTGACCTGGGTGAGGCCATGCATTAATGATGGCAACCCTCGCCAATAATGGCACTGCCCTTGGTAATTTTTTTATGATTTCAGTAGTTCCCCCAAAAGCTGTTCATTAAAACCGACGATCAGTTTGCCCCGGTATTCAATAACGGGCCGCTGAATGATGCTGGTATGCGTAAGCATCAGCTGAATGGACTTTGCCTGGGTAGTGATAGTGGCTTGTTCTGCAGGCGTTAATTTTCTCCAGGTGCTCCCTTTACGATTCACCAATATTTCATGACCAGCCTCCTTGCACCAGGCTGTAAGTTTTGATTGGGTGATGCCCGCTTTTTTATAATCATGAAACGAAAACTCCAGCTTATTCTTTTTAAACCAATCAATGGTTTTTTTTATGCTGTCGCAATTGGGTATTCCGTAAATGATGGCGTGGTGCATATCAATAATCGGGTAGTTTTGGTTTTGTTTTCATGATGGCTTCAATTTTTTCCATCAGTTGGGTATCTAGCATGGGCAATACATCCAACGCTTTCAGGTTATCGAGCAGTTGTTGTTTTTTGGTGGCACCCAGGATGGCCGTACTCACATTCGGATTTTTGATGCACCAGGCAATACTCAATGCAGCAGTACTAACACCGAGTTTAGCGGCCAGTGCTGATAATTTTTTCACCTTACTCATCTTTTCATCCATCACCCATCTTTCTTTGAGCCAGTCGAACCCTTCCAGCGCAAAGCGACTTCCCCTAGGAATACCGTCGTTGTATTTACCGGATAATAATCCGGATGCCAATGGACTCCAGATGGTAGTACCCATGCCTACTGTTTTAAAGATCTGCAAGTATTCGTTTTCAATTTTATCTCTTTCAAACAGGTTGTACTGCGGCTGTTCCATGGTGGGCCCAATCAGATGATGTTGCCTCGCAACTGCATGGGCTTCCATGATCTCTACGCCACTCCATTCGCTGGTTCCCCAATACAATACTTTGCCCTGTTGTATCAGGTGGTGCATGGCCCATACGGTTTCTTCGATGGGGGTGTTCTTATCCGGACGGTGGCATAAGAACATATCCAGATAATCGAGTTGTAAACGCTCCAGGGCTTCATCACAGGCTTCCATCAGGTGTTTTCTGCTACAACCGGTTTGGTTGGGTTTATTATTTGTGCCCCTCCATCCCCAGAATGCCTTGGACGAAACCGTATAAGAACTGCGGTCCCATTTTTTTTTCTTGAGCACCCGACCCATCATCTTCTCACTTTCGCCGAGCGCATATACTTCAGCGTTATCAAAGAAATTGATGCCCTTATCATAGGCAATGCCCATGAGTTCATCGGCTGTTTTATCATTGATCTGTTTGCTGAAACTAACCCAGCTTCCAAAAGAGAGGGCGCTTACTTGTAAGCCTGATTTCCCGAGGCGGCGATATTCCATAATGCGTAATTTAGATGATTGTTCGAAGGTATAACAACAATTGAAAAGAATAGTTTGTTATCAGCTGCTTTAATTAGCAGGGAATTCTGATGCGGGCACTTTTATAAAACCTTTGGGAAAGATAATATGCCATTCCTTGAAATCCTGGCGGGCATCCATTCCAACCCCGTCAATAATATCCATTTTCCGGCGGATGCGCACGGCCTTATCGGTGTAGAACTCATGGTCCTTTTTACTCCGGTCCCACCACAACTCATCACAATAAAGTGTATCCCCCAGCACATTGATCACCCTCACACTATCCCGTAAAAAAACTTTGCTCTGACTTTCAAAATACTTGCCATAATTGGCATCCAGCTGACTGTCTACTGTAGCCGAATCATTATAAAAATCAACATGTAGTTTTTTGGGGAATTCAACATAGGGCATGGTATCCTGCACCCTCAGCATTTTTGGGGAAAGCAGTTTGGCTTTTGCTTTGCCACCCAGACTATAATTGATGTCTACATTGCGGGCTTCTTCCACACCGAGTGATTTATCGGTAAGCTGGGTCACTTCTTTGGTGCTGTTTTCGCAGGCGGATAAAAAAAGGCAGCCTGTTATAAAGACTGCCGATAATATTTTATTCAGATATGTTGCCTGCATGTTGATTGCGCTTAATCATATTTGTGTTTCATGAACCAGCTCGCGTTCATGGAAATGCCCACATTGAAACGCAGGGTTGTTTCTTTCAGACTGCTATTCTTGTCGCCTCTTCCACCAAACTCTATGGCGGTATTGAGGGTGGCACGTTCACCGGTATAGCTGATCCTGCGCAACGAGGTAAGTGGCATCCCTGTTCCTAACGTAACCCCATAAACGGATCTTGAGCTATTTAATTTCACATAATCAGGTCCGTAGAAAGCACCCGCGCGATAACGCACGAAGCTGAAATATTTTTTAGCCGCGGTTTGTTCATTCGCCGGAAAGTACTGAGCACCTGCTCTGATCAACCAGCTATTCTGCACGTCTTCATTTTTTCCGTAGAAACTATAGCCGGTCCAGTTGGTATATTCAAAGTCAACCCCATACAGCAAATGCTTGTCTTGATAAGTGAATCCGGTTCCAATAGTAGCCGGGAAAACAACAGTTCCTTTTACGCCTGCCTGTTGGTAGATGCTGTCAACACGGTAAGTATTTCCGTTGGCATCAATGGAAAATGTTTCGCGCACAATATCCTGCGTGGCTTTCAGATTTTGCTTGATATTTCCAAACAATCCGATCCTGAGTGTTCCTGATTTTATAGCGGCTTCATATTGCAAACCAGCATTGAAGAATACACCTCCGAAATTAGTTTTTGATGCTGAATTGGAACGGAAATAATCAGTACTGTCGTTAATGAAAGTAAGTTTTGTGCTATAATCCTTCGAGCCAAACATATATCCTGCGGTAATGCCTACACTGAAAGCCCTGTATTTTTTTCCGGTGCCTTTACCAAATTTCAAACCGGTACCCAAGAACACTTGATTCAAACCACCAGATCCTTCATATAAAGTATTCAAACTATCAATTCCGGTTAGACGCTCATTTTTTTCGATCCGGTAATCGATCCGGCTAACGGGTCTTAATCCGAAGGACAATCCCCAATTGATATTCTTCTTTGCCATCTTTCTGGAACCGATGGGCATACCTAATTGCATATAAGAGAACAGGGCATTGGTAGAACTGAATTTTTTGGCGGGAGCGCTGCTTTTCAAATTGCGCACATCTGCTTCGGCAGCTACATCAAAAATGGTATTGCTGATCCCCGAAATTGCAGCAGGGTTGGTAAAATTGATGCTTTGATAATCAAACACACCAGCAGCGATACCTCCCATACCCCTACTCAACACATTACGATTTGGCGTCATATCGCCAAGTCCATAACGGGAATAAGGAGAAATTTCCTGAGCGTCGGCAGAAAATTGCAAGCCACAAGCCACAAAAAGTACCGATAAGATTTTAGCTATTGTTAGTTTCACTGAGTGCATATAAGCCTTTAAATAAAAAATTCGCGTCGGCAAATATCCTCTTTTTAACTTGACCGGCAAAATAGGCCGTATCACCCCCGGTTAAAACCACGTTAAAGTTGTCGTAGCGGGCGGCGTAAGCGTCAATAAAACCGGCTATTTCAAAGGTTATCCCGGCAATTACCCCGCTTTGCAGATTTGTTTTTGTATCGTATCCGATCAGGGGAAAATTCCAGCCGGTGGTCATGGGGTCTGATTCAATCAGTGGCAGTTTAGCCGTAAATACCTGCATCGCTTTAAAGCGCATTTCCATCCCGGGTGAAATGCCTCCCCCGATAAACTCGTTATACTGGTTAATGAAATTATACGTGATGCAGGTACCCATGGCAATCACGAGGTTGTTTTTCCCGGGAAAATAATACACCGCAGCAGCACAAAGTGCCAAGCGATCGGCCCCCACCGTTTCGGGCTTGCCCACGGGAATGGTAAAATTAGCCTTGGTAAGATGCGATAATTTATGAAATTGAGAACGTTCGGCCAGCTGTTTTTCGATGGAAGGGTTATGATTGATCACCGACGACAGGATGGTCTTATCCGGTTGGTGAATATCGAGCAATCGTTCAATGGTGAAGGGGTCGTCATTGGGTAATATGATCTCTTCCTTGAATGCATCATTTTCGAATATGGCCGCTTTTAAGCGGGTATTTCCAAAATCAAAACAAATTGTTTTCATCATTACATTAGGTGCTTAAATATGCAACATTGAAGTTAGGGAATAATTAAAAGCCGGATATGAGTTTATGGCAAAGGAGGAAAAGGAAGGAATAGAAGGATTGCCCGGTTATACCAAATCTTCGTTGAACGATAACAGTAGACTGCTGATACTGACCTTCACCTTACGAAAGGAAATCCCGGCTTTTGTAAGCATCAGTCTGGAAGCCTTTGCTGTATCCGTATTTTCATATTTATCCGACAGGTAAATAACCTCTGTGATACCCGATTGTATGATGGCCTTGGTGCATTCATTACAGGGAAAAAGTGCGGTATATATTTTACATCCCCGAAGGTCCATCCCTATATTATTTAAAATAGCATTGAGTTCTGCGTGGCATACAAAAGGATATTTTGTGTCCAGAAAATCTCCTTGCTTTGCCCAGGGAAATTCATCATCGCTACAACCAATGGGCAACCCATTATACCCTGTACCTACGATCTTGAATTTATCATTGACAATACAGGCGCCTACCTGCGTATTGGGATCCTTACTCCTGCGGGCCGATAATAAGGCCACCCCCATAAAATATTCATCCCAGGAAATATAATCCAGCCGTTTTTTCAACATGATAAAATTATATATACGAATGTATGCATTTATTGTTATTTCATGGAGCCACACACAAGTTCTTCAACGCACTTAAAAATCCTGTACTCAAAAAACAAAATCAATCGCTTCAGTCAGATTTATTTTTCGTTGGCAGATGCACCCGATTTTTTACAAAAAATCAACCTTTGCAGTAATATTTTAACCAAAAACGTAAACTATATGAATGGGCCCTTGTTAAACTAAACTTCTTTTTTTTAAAGAAAGATCTGGTATTTCAATATTCATGTAGCGACTGATGTAGGCGTTGCCCAACACCCAAAAGATAAAATTATTTTTTCATATGCCTGACCAGCATATGTAATTATATACCCTAATCCAACAATCGCTTTATGAACAATTACATACCCCTAAACCTTACCAAGAAGGAATTGAATGCCCTTCTTATGGCCATTAACCACCACGTCATCTCCGACCTGGATGATCACCCAGATGCACTTTTATACTGTGATAATGGCCACAGCTTTTACATGGATGAAGGATATTTCCACCGATTTGTGAGTACGATCAGCAGCCGGCTACAATTTGCTGATATCCCGGCCCATTTAAAAATTGATCTGGAAGCCGTGCTTAAAAATTTTAAATCGCAATATTATCACGGAAGGATTGCCCCTTCAGATATTTCAAACCTTCGACAGGATATGGAAGATTATCATACCTGGCGTACCAAATACTACATGAGGTTTGCCTAAAATAAAGCTACCGGAGCAATTATACTCCGGTAGTGATTTATTATATTGTAAAGGGTAAATTATATATAGCCTTAACTAAACAATCCACCTTTTTTCAATTCCTGCATGCCCTGTCCGATCAGAAATCCATTTTGATAAATCTGAATGGTATAGTTACCCTGTTGGAAGCTGGTGCCAGGTGAAAAAGCGAAGTCAACCGTTTTTTTCTTGGCTGTTTCAACATCCACAGAAACCTTTGCCGTAAATGTCTTCTCTCCATCATCCCTTGTAGTGAATGTGCCTGATCCGGCAGAACCTATCGTAATGGGCTTGCCATCAGGAGCAATCACCAATACATACACATCAGTTTTACCGGGTTGAGCAATACGGTTATTGACATCAAAACTGATCACCAGCTTATCCACTCGCTTCGCAGTAGTTGATACTTTTTCTACACCACTGTTCTTTACATTGATGGGGGTGATCACGATATTTGACGCGTTAAGCGTAGAAGCGATATCTACCTTTTTTTCCAGATCGACTTTTACCTGATTGGTGCTGGCCAGATCCGTGGTTAATTTTTCTTTATCCGCGGTAAGTGTCAACTTATCCTGACTCAATGATTTATTCTCTTCCGTTAACCTGGCTACATCTGCTTCCAGGCTGGTGATCTTGCCATTTAGCTGACTAATCAATTGCTTGGCTGTTTTTAATTCAGCCACAGTAGCATTGTTCTTATTCAAAATACCCCGGATCTGATTTTTTGCTTTGGCAATTTCAGTACTCTGGTCAGCGATCTTGGCTTCTAGGGTTCCGTTCACACCGGTCATGCTATCCAGGCGTGCCAAAGAGGCATCAAAACTTTTTTGCACTTCACTTTTTTCATTGCTGATGGTTGTGACGCTGTTCTCCGTTTGCTGAAGCGCCTGAGAAAATTTATTTTTTTCATACAAATGATAACCGCCAAGGCCAACGGCCAAAGCTGCCAGTAATCCAATGATCAGATTCTTGTTATTCTTTTTTTGTTCGGGCTGTAAACCTGTGGCAGCAGCCGGAAAATTGTTGTTGTCCATAATATTGAATGTTTTTAAGGTTACTTACTATCTGATATTTTAAATCAGTACCAGATTGTATATTTCCAAAACCGTGCCATGATTAATTTGATAAAACGGATTAATCCAATTTATAGTTAAAATGCCGGCCGGTAAAGGATTATAGAGGTAGCCGAAACTGTTAATATTCATGTTAAAGTTGTAAAACATGAATTTCGGCACAGGTAAATCAACGGATACCCGATCCGGCAATTCGGGTAGTTATGCTTGGTAATTTTACTGATTCTGGCGCCTAAAAAAAATAATTCCTCTTATTTTTAATTGGCTGCACAATAAAAGCATGATAATGCACGATTTAGTGATGTGATTACTGATCACTACTGCCTCTAAACTGAAAAACCCAAGGAATGACCCTGCTACGTTATGCGTTTGCGTTATTTATTATCTTGCCGCTTACTGCTGCAGTACCCACAAATTCGCATGGTTCCTTAGTCCATTCAAAACATTCAGCTGCTACACTGCTGGCAAACAGCATGACCCCGATCACCAATACGGATGACTATTACCTGGCCAATCTTTCCAACTCAGGATTATCCCGATCAGCGTTTACCTGCGCCATCAAAGGTTATAACTACTTATTGCAGCAACATCGCATCAGCAATACTGCTTTTCTGACCATTATTGATTACAGCATGCCATCTACCCAGAAAAGATTGTATGTACTCGATATTCAACACGGAAAACTGATCTTCAATACCTGGGTAGCCCATGGCCGTGAATCGGGATATAATTATGCCAGTGATTTTTCGAATGAAGATGATTCGCATAAATCGAGCCTCGGCTTTTATATTACCGGAAAAACCTACGAAGGGGCAAATGGTTATTCATTAAAACTGATCGGTTGTGAAAAAGGCATCAATGATCATGCAGTGAACAGGGCCATCGTGATGCATGGCGCCGCTTATGTTAGTGAAGCTATTATTCGGATGCAGGGTTGTTTGGGAAGAAGTTTCGGATGCCCTGCCATACCGCTGGGTTTACACAAAAAAATCATTGACCGGATCAAGAATGGTAGTTGCCTGTTCCTCTATCATCCCAATAAACAATACAGTACACACTCAAAAATACTTGACAGTTAAACCTTGATTTACCTCTACAGTTTAAAAAGTTTGATTGTTAGGCACAACAGGAGACGAAAAGTCCCGCCCTCGGGCGGGATTTTTTTTACAGTATGGCGATGGCAGCAGCAAACTGACAAAGCAGACCAATGGCCAATCCCGTATAGATCTCCTTGGTACTGTGATCGCTGATCAATAACCTGGATGTACATACCAAGCCCGTTACCAACAAGGCGATACATAAAGGCCAGGTCATCAGCATGGTATTGCTCTGCATCACCAATAAAAAAATGCCGATCAGGCCACCCATGCCAATGGCATGCATGCTGATCTTGAAATAAATATTAGAAAGCAAGCCAGCCACTGTTGTTAAAAAAACACCCGTCATGAAGGAAGGTAATATGAGTGCCAGCTGAGGATCTGTTTTAAAATATACCCAGGCCGTCCAGAAATAAAAGATCATGCTGGAAAGATAAGGACCGATCCGATCCTGCTGGGTTCTTAAGAATATCGATTGAATAAAACCAAGCCCTTTCATCAGCAAGACCGACAATGCCGGAAAAAAAACGGTATTGAGTGTGGTGATCAGTAATAGGTTGAATTGATTTGCTTTACTGATACCTGAAAAATAAGAAGGATGAAAATAAATTAAAAACCACACTACATACAGGGGAATGAACAACGGATGGAACAGATAAGAGATCATATGCGCCGGTATCCGCAGGATCATTGGCGTCGATTGTCTTTCAGCCGTAGTGGTAGTTGGGTTCATATTATTATCGATTGACCGTGTATTTGCAGGTTCCAAAAAACGCTACTCATCATAATTCTTTCCGCAACCTGGCTACCGGTATATTCAGTTGTTCGCGGTATTTGGCCACGGTACGCCTGGCAATATTATATCCTTTTTCTTGCAATAGTTCAGTAAGCCGCTCATCACTGAGGGGGTGTTTCTTGCTTTCGCCTTCTACCATATCGCTCAGGATCTTTTTCACTTCACGGGTACTCACTTCTTCGCCGCTATCTGTTTGAAGGCTTTCACTGAAAAAGAATTTAAGCCGGTAAGTACCAAACTCTGTTTGTACAAATTTACTATTGGCCACGCGGCTGATGGTTGAAATATCGAGGTTGGTGGCTTCGGCAATATATTTTAAGATCATCGGGCGCAAAGAAGTTTCATCTCCGGTGATGAAAAAATCGTGCTGGTAATTCATGATGGCTTCCATGGTATTCATCAAAGTGTTCTGCCGTTGTTTGATGGCATCAATGAACCATTTTGCCGAATCTATTTTTTGTTTGATGAACAGCACCGCTTCTTTTTGGCGCTTATCATTTTTGCTGCCCCGCTCATAATCTTTCAGCATATCGCGATACCCCTCACTGATGCGCAGGTCGGGTGCATTTTTGCTGTTGAGGGTAAGTTCCAGTTTGCCCACATTGTTGTAGATGAAAAAATCGGGCACCACATATTGCTCGCCTTTATTGGAATCTCCGATTGTACCGCCGGGTTTTGGATTCAGCTTAATGATCTGGTTGATCACTTCTCTTAACTGATCGTCGTTGATATTCAGGCCACGCTGAATTTTCTCGTAATGTTTTTTGGTAAACTCATCGAAGTACTTTTCCAGTACTTTCATCGCCAGTTCAACATGCAATCCTTCTCCCAGCTTCCTTTCCAGCTGGATCAATAAACATTCCCTTAAATTGCGAGCACCGATGCCCGGTGGATCAAACTGTTGTATTTGCAATACCAGTTCCTTGATCTCTTGTTCTGTGGTGATGATGTTTTGCCTGAAGGCCATATCATCCACAATGGAAGAAAATTCGCGGCGCAGATAACCATCGTCATCCAAATTGCCAATGATCTGTTCAGCTACTTGTTGTTGATGCTCATCCAGATTCAGCTGCCCCAGTTGTTCCAGCATCAATTCATTGAAACCGGTCTCTACTTTATGGGGGATCACGCGGTTATCATCGATCTCGGGATAATTTTCATCACGGAGTTTATAATCGCCTACTTCATCATCACCCTCGCTTACATAATCGCTGATATCAATATCATCATATTCATCCGGACTTCCGTCGGGTTCGGCTTCCTCAGTTTCGCGGTCTTTGAATTCATCATTGGCCTCATCATATTCATCGGCATGTCCTTCCTCATCAAGTTCCAGGGCAGGGTTTTCC